>DASPSM010000118.1:0-5205 GCA_035623955.1 Planctomycetaceae bacterium | reverse complement strand
TCTGGACCGACGACACGCACGTGACCGTGCTCACAGGCGGTCCAGAGGGGAGCCGTAAAGGGCGATTCTGGACGTACATCGGCGAACAACATCCTTACTCGGTGTACGACTTTACTGAGAGTCGCGCCCGCGACGGTCCGTCGCAATTTCTGGCACGATTTCAAGGTTACCTGCACGCCGACGCGTACGGTGGGTATGACCAGATTTACCTCGGGTCGAATAATACGATCCGCGAGGTCGCGTGCTGGGCGCACGCACGGCGTAAGTTCTTCGACGCGAAGTACAGCTCACCGCGCGATGCTCACCAGATTCTGGACTGGATTCGGCAACTGTATGAGGTCGAGGAACGGGCCGCCCTGTTGTCGCCCGACGCGCGGCGTGATCTCCGAGTAGCCGAAGCAGTGCCGCTGCTTAATCGTCTCGGCACGCGTCTTTCCGAGTTGGGGAAGCGGTTGCTTCCAAAGAGTGTGTTGGGCAAGGCGGTCTCGTACGCCAATAATCAGTGGCAGGCGCTCTGCCGCTATGTCGAGGACGGTCGGCTGACGATCGACAACAATGTCAGCGAACGAACGCTGCGTCATCAGGCAATCGGAAGAAAAAACTGGTTGTTCCTGGGCAGTGACCAAGCCGGACCCCGGGCAGCCGTCTTATTCACAATTCTCGCCGGTGCCAAGCGTCACCGAATTGAGCCGTGGACGTACCTGCGTGAATTGCTGCTCCGCCTCCTCCACGATGACTCAAGTCTCGATGAGATGCTCCCGGATCAATGGGTGATCAAACATCCCGAAGCCGTCCTCACCTACCGACTTGAAGAATCCCGCCGAAAAGCTGCTGCTCGCAATCGGCGCCGCCGTCACTTGCTGGCCGTGAGAAAGCCCCGCTGATCTCGCTCCGAGCCATGCCTTGGCCGGACGTTTACGGGATCCACGAGTTTCCGGTGTTTTGATTTCCGAGATGAGTTTCTCGGAATCGTTTCCGTGCGACGGATATCAGCCTACCGAAGCGTGGGCGGTTTCCGTGAAAGGGAACGATTTTCAGAATCCGTAGCCGGTGGGTTCTGTGCATCCGTCGATTAGAGAACTGGGTTCCCTGGATGAGGCAGAATCTGATCGATTCCACGCCCTGTCATCACGTCTCCGCAGACAGCCAGGTGTCTGAGCGGCCCATCATCGCTCGCTCCTACGTTGTCCACTGTTTGATTCCGCGCGCCTTCGCTGACACAGTCGTTCGAACAATCTGCACGTGACGACCAGCGATGGAGCGCCATCGACGCTTGTTTACGCGAGACATGGCAATCGATGCGCCGATTCCCGTTCGGCGATCAATTGAGAGGCAAATCTGCGATCAGCTAATACCGGCATCGCCTAATCGGCGAGGTTGCAAGGCGGCATTTAACGGGCGAAGTAGACAACGCGCGCGGAATCGCACACTCTTCGGGCCGATCCGCACAGGTGCCGAAAGTGCCTCCCGGAGAGGTTCGATTGGCCAGCCGGAAGCAAGGCAAGTCGGCATTTCCGAGTGAAGTCGATCGCCAGATCATCCTGCCGCGATTTCAATGGTCGGCTTCGCCCGCGTCCGTCGCGACGAAGGATGGATCCAGATCCGCGCCCGGTGAGCGCAGCGTTTGCGTCAACCACAGGTGGACTTGGCGACCACCGCTTTGGCACGTCAGTTGCGGCCGGCGAGACCGGGCTACGGTTACTCAGGAGTCGCAATTACTCGCAGCAAGGACAAAGTCATGCGTACGAGCGCAATGTTCGCAAAGGAAGTCGTGAGCGTCGATCCGAGGACCCCCTTGTCAAAGGCGGCGGAGCTGATGGACCAGCACGGCGTCGGGGCGGTCGTGGTCGCGGAGCACAGTCGACCGGTTGGCATTGTGACCGATCGCGATATCGCAATGGCCGTTTGTGGTCACGGGGTCGATCGCGGTGAGAATGTTCAGAAAATCATGACGTGCCCGGTGACGACGATCAAACAGAGCGATGGCGTGTATCGAGCGACTCAACAGTTGATGGAAGCCGGCGTGCGCCGAGTTCCGGTCGTGGACGATTGTGGCCGCCTCGTCGGTATTGTGACGCTTGACGATCTGTTGCTCCTTCTGAGTCGAGAGCTGAAAAACATGGCTGAAGGGATCAAGGCCGAGATGCCGGTCGCATAGAGCCACTCGATGCCGATTTAAGTTGCATTAGGCTCGCGTCGTGTGCTCAGGCAGATTGTTTCGGCATTAAGTTGCCCGAACTTAGTTGGCGGGTTGCGGCGATGATTCGAATCAAGCGAGTTTATGACAAGGCGGGCCCAGAAGACGGATTTCGGGTTTTCGTCGAGAGGTTTTGGCCTCGAGACTTGACCGAGAAACACGCCAAACTCGATCTCTGGCTCAAGGATGTCGCACCGAGCGAGGTGCTCCACCGAACTTTCGGGGAAGATCCAAACTGGACGCGATGGGACGAATTCCAGCGCCTTTATCGGAGTGAACTGGACAACAAGCACAAGTCTCTCAAGTTGCTGCGAGAGAAGAACCGGGACGGCGTTCTTACCCTCCTGCATGCAGCCCACGATGAGAACCACAGCGGAGCGACTGTCCTGAAGCAATTACTCGAAGGCGGCTCGGCTAGCGTCTGAAATCTGAAGTCAGGCAGTCCTCTCTCAGCCGATTCATCTGGCTATGAAATCCGACGTGCAAGGCGTTCACATCGCGCTTCCCCAGGCGAGCGTCTCGGGAGGACTATCGTTAACCGAAGCTCTGAAGAAGCGGCGGTCCTGCCGCGAGTTCAGTGCGGCGCAACTTTCGCTCGATCAAATCGCCCAGCTCTGCTGGGCCGCTCAGGGAGTAACCCATCCGGAGGGGTACCGGACTTCACCCTCGGCGGGGGCACTTTACCCGCTGACTTTGTTCGTAGTCGACCGACACGGTGTTTATGAGTATCGACCTCGCGAGCACACGCTCGTTCGCTCAGCCGGGACAGATCTTCGCAAACTGCTCCAACGCGCAGCGCTCGATCAGGAGTGCGTCGCTGATGCGGCAGCCTGTTTCGTCATTGCGATCTCTGTTGAGCATTTAGCCGCTCGCTACGCAGAACGCGCCGAGCAGTTTTGTCTGCTCGAGGCCGGACACGTTGCACAGAATCTGCTGCTGCAGGCGACATCGCTCGGTCTGGCAGGAGTTCCAGTCGGGGCGTTTCGTGAGTCACAGATCGATCGAATCTTGAGACTGCCCTCTTCCCTCCGGTCGGTGTACCTCGTTCCAATCGGATATCCGCGGAATTAGCTCAGGGGGCATTCGGCAATGGCAATACGTGACCGCGAACTCTGCAGTTAGTCGTCTGACGATGAGGATGCTCGCTTGCCGTCACCGCGATGGCATCAAACGGTGCGTGGGCCGGAAGGCCAAGTGTGCCGTCGCCGGCGAAAACCTGCACATGTTGATAACCACCTTCTCCATCGCGTCCAGAACGCGGACGTCGCAAATCCCGCGGGGGCGGAGCTGCTCGTTGATCATGCGACGACGCTGGTCGGCAAACAAGGTCGGACCTTCACTGCTTGCACATCTGATCGGAGCCGAGGAAAGCGCGCCAAGCTCCGCGCGGTTCGAGCAACCGCACGTCGCTCGGAAGAGTCTGCTGGCGCGCGTTCCTCGCAATTCCGAACAAATAGCAGGTGGCGGGCCCCCGTTTCCAGCCGGCAGCGGGCGTCGTCATAGTTGCGTCGGCAAGTCCGGCGAGCCGATGCCAACGAAGACCCGCGCCACCCTGCCGCTTACTTTGCCGCTGCCTTCACCTCGACTTTGTGACTCTTGGCCGCTTCGGACTTGGGCAGGGTGACGGTCAGCACGCCATCCTTGTACTCGGCGGACACCTTGTCCTCCTTGACCGCGCAAGGCAAATCGACCGAGCGATAAACCGAGCCGCTGCGGCGCTCGATCCGATGATACGTGCGGCCCTTCTCTTCTTTTTCCTCCTTATGCTCACCGCGGATCCGGACGGTCTGGCCGCTGACGTCGACGTTGATTTCCTCGGCCTTCATCCCGGGCACATCGACGGTGAGCCGCACCTCGCTATCAGTCTCGGAAATGTCGATCGCCGGAATGGACATCCCTTCGATCATTCGGCCGTCGCCGCCCCAGCGAAGCGAGAACTGATCCATCAGTTCGTCCATTTCTTTCTGCAACGTCCGAAACGGGTCGGTGCCAAACACGGAGGCCAACGCGCGAGAGGCGCGACGCGGAATGAGACTGGTCGTCATGATTGCGCTCCTTCAAATTCGGTAAGACTTTCTCGATCTGGCTGCATGACGGATGCAGCCACCCGGTTGGAACCAAAACACCCAGCGCTCGTCTGCCCGCGGCTGACTTGCTGCTTTGCTGAGCCGCTCGCTGAGAGAGCACTCCCGTCTTCATGCCGGTTATGACGGCTCCGCCGACCGCCGACTGTTGTTCGCAATTCACGCGCCAAGTATTCGGCGTGTCGGGAATCGCGGATGAATTGGCCGATTTGGCTACCGGCGGGATGCGCGAATTTGGCGCACGTTCGCGGCGAGTGTGACGAAACCGCACACCCTTGGAAATCGGCCACCTCATCTTCTACCCTTGCATCGACAATCGTCCACGCGGCCGCGGGTATAACTGAGGCACACCAATTGCCCAGAGCTTCGACAATTGCGCCAACTCCGACCGCGAAATGAGGCGAAGAAAGCGCTGGACGGGTATGGGGCGCCGCAGCAAAAGTCCAGGGAGTGCCGCGTGTCACAAGCTCAATCGCTTTTGACAGGCTGACCTGAGAAGATGAGGCTCGAACTCGCCCAAACGCTAATGGCCGACTTTGCAGACGCCACCGGTGTCTCCGGAGAAACGAGACCGCGCCGGTATCTGTGGACAGACGCGTTTGCCGTTTGCAATTTTCTGGGCCTTTATCGTCAGACCGGGGATGAGCTTTATCTCCGCTATGCGCGGGAACTCATCGATCAGGTCCACCACATTCTTGGCCGTCATCGCGAGGACGATTCCCGCCGTGGGTGGATCAGCGGACTCTCAGAAGAGGAGGGTGAACGCCATCCGACGATCGGGGGACTGCGCATCGGCAAGAGGCTGAATGAACACGGACCCCTCGAAGAACCGGATGCTTTCCTCGAATGGGAGCAGGACGGTCAGTATTTTCATTATCTCACCAAATGGGTGCACGCCCTCTATCGCGCAGGACGGGAGTTGAG
>DASPSM010000110.1:0-4405 GCA_035623955.1 Planctomycetaceae bacterium | reverse complement strand
GCAGGTGATCATCGCTTCCGGTTGATCCACGTCCGAGGGGCACCACGTCGGTTCCTGCTTGGCTGCGGCGTCCGGCTCCTCGAGCAGTTCGCCACGGATGACGCGGACGTTGGCCGGTGCCTCGATCCCGATTTTGACGCTCGTGCGCCCCGTGCGGATCACTTTGATAAGAATTTGGTCGCCAATCTGTATCGTTTCGGCCCTCTTGCGAGTAAGTACCAACATTGTTGACTCCTTTCAGCTCCCTGTTTTTGAACGATGCAGCCGCATGGAGTCGAACTCGGTCAGCTCAATGCGACTGATATTGACACGCTTTGCCGTCTCCCTTTTGCGAAGGCTGTGCCAAACTCTGGCAATGTTCTCCTGTTCAGTATTGGGTGAAATCGTAAGACTTTTTACGGCACTGTATTACGTGCAATTGAGTGACAATTCCTTTGCTGCGGGGCGTGCGGTTTCTGCGATTGATTGAAAGGAATTGCTGGTAAGGTCTGCTAAAGATTCGTGCGCGAAGTCCGCGGAAATCGGAGCCGATCACCGCCCCCATTGTAAAAAACGCGACACTACTGTTGTAAAAACGTCAACAGTTCGCCACGAATGTCCGCTACGAAATGACTAGATTAACGAGTCTGATTCTTCGGTAGGTCCTGTAATGCCTCAGATGATCGCGGTATGGCTGTTGCATATTTGATTCAAGGGCGCCGTGTGAATTCGAAGTGAAGCACAACGAGCCTCTGATTCGGTGAAATTGACGCCTTTGGAGCGCAGACATGAGGAATTTGCAGTTGGCGGCAGGACTGGCTGCGGCCGTCCTCGCCAGCGCGGCGGGGACGCAAGCCCGCGCGGACGTGTACGACTATGGATACGGCCCGGTTTACGGCTACCCGGTCGTGAGCGGGACCAGCACTTGTCCGACCTGTCCGAGCGGGCAATGTTCGGGGACCTTTTACTCGCCCACTTATTCATCAGGCTATCCGATCTACAGCACGCAATGCCCCAACGGTTTGTGCGGGGCGAACGGCACGTGCACGAGCGGCACATGCGGCGTGCGAGGTCAATGCTCCGGGGGCCAGTGCTCCGGAGGCCAATGCTCTGGTGGTCTGTGCACGAGCGGTCAATGCACCAACGGGAGTTGTCGTAGCGGGCGTTGCGGAACTTGCCCCAGCGGTGATTGCGAACGCGGACATTGCAGCGGCAACTGCCCCAACGGACAGTGCAGTGTTCGCTACCGAGGCAGTGATCCGCTGAGCCGACCTGCTTCGCCAAGCTTCGATCGCTCCGATTACGGTCCACCGGATGCGGCGTCGTATCGTCCGACCTACTCGGATCGGCCCTTTTATCGCGACTCTCGTGACCGGGATTATCGAGACGCTCGTGACCGGGATATACCGGTCTCGCGACGCTCCTGGCGGAGCGACCCGCGGCCCAGCCGCGACAGCGAACTGGAAAGCCCGTTTTACAACTAACGAGCAGCACTTCGCCGGCGCCTCTCCGGCACCGTGACGGGCCGCTGGAAGCTCTTTCGGCGGCCCGTCTTATGTCACTTGCTTTCCCCGCCGAGCTGACTATACTTACGCGTTCGCCTGCGGGGCCGGTACCAAAAGAGCCCCGTCACGGCGAAATTGTCGGCCAGGAAATGAGGTTGGCGAGGGGTTGGCGAATGTCTCGCGAGTGTGAAATTTGTGGCAAGAAAGCCGTGCTCGGCAACCAGGTGACGATGCGCGGCAAGGCGAAATATCTCGGCGGCAACGGCCGCAAGACGACGGGCATCTCGCGCCGACAGTTCCGCCCCAATCTGCAGCGGATCCAGGTGCAGGAAGGGGGCTCGGTCCTTACTCGTCGGGTCTGCACGCAGTGCATTCGGAGCGGACGCATCGTCAAGGCCGTCGTTCGCAAGCCCTTCACGCTGCCCGCGGCCACATGACCGCCCGGCTGACTCGCGACGACGTGGCGAAGGTCGCCCTCTTGGGTCGGCTCAAACTCTCGGCCGACGAACTCGAACGGATGACCTCCCAACTGGCCCGAGTCCTTGAGTACGTCGACATCCTCAACGAAGTCGACACCGAACCGGTCGAGCCGCTGGCCCATCCTGTTGAATTGGCGAACGTCTTTCGCGACGACGTCGAGCAGGCGTGCCTGCCGCGCGAAGGCGCTCTCGCCAACGCTCCCAAGACCGACGGTCGCTTCTTCGTTGTGCCGGCGATCCTCGACGGCAATAACTAAGGACGCTGCCGCCGCGTTTCGTTCCAAGCCGCGCGCAGGTTCCGGCCATAGGACCAGCCTTAGGACAGAATGGCATGTCGATTCTCGAGGCGACGGCTTCGCAGTTGCTCGATGCGATTGCGTCGGGAACGTCGTCGGCCGTCGAAGTGACGACGGCGTTTCTCAATCAGATCGAGAGGCATGACAGCACGATCGGCGCGTTCTTGCACGTCGATCGCGTTGGTGCCCTCAAGCAAGCGGCGTTCGTCGACGAAAAGCGGCGGACCGGAAAGCCGCTCGGCAAACTCGCGGGCCTGCCGATCGCGATCAAGGACGTGGTCTGCACACGGGACTTGCCGACGACTTGCGGCAGCCGCATTTTGGAAAAGTTTCTCCCGCCGTACGACGCGGAGATTATCCGCCGGCTGCGCGACGCGGACGCAGTGATTCTCGGCAAGACGAACATGGACGAGTTCGCGATGGGCTCGTCCACCGAGAACTCGGCTTTTCAGATCACGCGGAATCCTTGGGACACCACGCGGACGCCCGGCGGCTCGAGTGGCGGGTCGGCGGCGGCCGGCGCAGCCGGAATGGCGCTGCTGGCGATCGGCAGCGACACGGGGGGATCGATCCGGCAGCCGGCCGCGTTTTGCGGCGTCGTGGGGATGAAGCCGACGTACGGCCGCGTGTCGCGCTACGGACTGGTGGCGTTTGCCAGCTCGCTCGACCAGTTGGGGCCGTTCGCCTCGGACGTGGCTGGGGCCGCAAGTCTGCTCGAAGTGATGGCCGGCCACGACCCGCGCGACTCGACGTCGGTCGATCGGCCCGTTCCCGAATACAGCCGCACGCTCGAGCAGCCACTGTCGGGGCTGCGGATCGGTCTGGCAGGGGAACACTTTGCTGAAGGGTTGGATCCGGAAGTCGCGTCGGCTGTCCGCGCGGCCGCCGACGTTTATCGTTCGCTCGGGGCCACGATCGTCGACGTCACGTTGCCGCATTCCAAGTACGGCGTCGCCGCGTACTACTTGATCGCTCCCTCGGAGGCCGCGAGCAATCTCGCTCGCTACGACGGCGTCCATTACGGTCACCGGGCGGCCAAATTCGACGGGCTGATCGATATGTACGCCACCTCGCGCGGCGAAGGGTTCGGCCCAGAAGTGAAGCGGCGGATCATGCTCGGCAACTACGCCCTCTCGGCCGGTTATTACGACGCGTACTATCTGAAAGCTCTCAAGGTCCGCCGCTTGATCCGCAACGATTTCGACCGCGCGTTCGAGGCGTGCGACGTTTTGTTGTCGCCCGTCACGCCGACGCCCGCGTTCAAAGTCGGCGAGCTGGTCGACGATCCGCTGGCGATGTATCTCTCCGACATCTATACACTGGGCGCGAATCTGGCGGGGCTGCCGGGGATTTCGTTGCCCGGTGGATTCAGCAAGAGTGGCCTGCCGATCGGCATCCAGCTCCTGGGGCCGCCGTTCGCGGAAGAGACGCTGTTGCGCGCGGCCCGGATGTTCGAGCGTGAAACGCCCTGGCATACGAAGCGGCCGACACTGCAGGTGGCGTCATGACTTATACCACCATTTATAGCACCGTCGTTGGACTCGAAGTCCACGTGCAGCTCTTGACGCGAACAAAACTGTTTTGCGGTTGCGTGAATCGGTTCAACCCGACGCAGCCCAACGTGCAGACGTGCCCCGTCTGCCTGGGCCTGCCCGGCAGCCTGCCCGTGATGAATCGGCACGCGTTCGAGTTGGCCCTCAAGACGGGGCTGGCGCTCAACTGCAAAATCCCCAAGCTCACCAAGTGGGACCGCAAGCAGTATTACTATCCCGATCTCCCCAAGGGCTATCAGATCAGCCAGTACGATTTGCCCTTCAGCTCCGAAGGTTGGCTGGACATTGTGATCGAAGGGCAGGCGAGCCGGACGCGGCGGATTGGCATCATTCGCGCCCATCTTGAAGAAGACGCCGGCAAGAACTTCCACGACGAATCGGGACGCGGCGGCGAGAGCCTGGTCGATCTCAACCGCGCCGGCACGCCCCTCTTGGAGATCGTCACCAAGCCCGACATTAACACGCCGGCCGAGGCACATGCCTTTCTCGACGAGCTGAAATTGTTGCTGACGTATCTCGAAGTCTCGGACTGCAACATGCAGGAGGGGAGCCTCCGCTGCGACGCGAACGTGAACTTGCACATTGCCGTGAAC
>DASPSM010000095.1:0-10440 GCA_035623955.1 Planctomycetaceae bacterium | reverse complement strand
GCATTCCGCAAATCGCGGTCCGGCATGGCTTGCTGACGGTGCAGCCGCTGACGGGCGCGCCGATTGCCCATTTGTGCCGAGAACTCCAGTTCGCCATGGCGTGACAGGGGCGCACGACGTTGCAAACGCCATTCCCGCCCCAGCGGACGGTTCATGCACGTGTTAAATTGGGAATAGACACTTCGGACTGCACGCAAGGCTGTCCGATTAACGCGGCTTTTGCCGCCTAACGATCCACGAACTCGGATACTGCAACCATGTCGGTTTGGGGCGCAATTGCCTTGGCAGTGACGGGCAGCGCCTCCATGAATCTGGGGCTCGTGTTGCAAAAGAGGGGAATTGTTTCCCTGACGACCGCGCCCACGCTTCAAGGTGGATCAACGCGGTATCGGACGCGGCACGCGCCGATCTGGTATCTGGGCATGGTGCTGATGGTGGGGGGCTATGGCCTCTACGCGCTCGCCGTCAGCTCGCGGGTCGCACCGATCTCGCTTTTGCAACCACTTTCCGCGTCCGGACTGCTCGTGGTCGCTTTCCTCGCCGTCGTTTATTTGAACGAGCGATTCCACGCGACTGAGTGGCTCGGCGTCGGCGTCCTTCTGGCCGCCGTCATTCTCTTGGGCCTGAGCGCGCAAGGTCCCCAACTCGCGTCAGCCGGAATTGAGACGTCCCGCTATCTGGGCTTCTTTGCTGTCGCACTCGGCTCAGCCATTGCCATTGCGTTCGCCGCCATGTCGATTCCGGGCCGCTCGGAATTGCTGCTCGGAATCCTGTCTGGATTGCTGTTCGGCACCGGCTATCTCAACACGAAAGCGCTCGCGTTGGCGATTCAGGACCACAGCCTTCCTCTCACAGTTGCGGCCGCATGCTTGATGGCGTTGGGGCTGCTCGGCGGCCTGGTGGCGCTGCAGTTGGGACTGCGTTTTGGTCGCGCATTGATCGTCACAGCGGTCAATCTCGTGACCAACCAGGTTCTTGTCGTGTCGGGCGGATTGGTGTGCCTGGGAGAGAGTTTTCCAACGGAGACGTTTCCTTTCACAACCCGGATCGTCGGCCTGGGTGGAATTTTGGGGGGCATTTTGCTGCTCGCTCGCGTTGGGGCCGAAGCGGCTCAGGGCCTGCCCGCCGAAGAAACCGTGTGGCCGGCCGAGTCGAAGCCACTCTCTTTTTAACGCTCGAGTCTGCGACGAGCAGAGACAGCAGAGCCCAAAATGCGCGCGAAACCCGCTTCGGACGATGATGTTCAAACGGGCGGAAATTTCAGCCGCGCACAACCGGCCGCGCCGATGTAACCGGCGTCACCCCCCAATGTGGCGAAATCGATGATAGTGCGCTCGTAGGGGACGGGAAACGCCCGCTTCTTGACCTCGTCCTTGATGGCCTGCAGGAAACGGCGGCCCAGAGGAGACTCGTTGCGGCCGAACGTCATCGCTCCGCCGAAGAGGAACATTGACGGATTGATCGTGTGCATCAGCGTCGTCGTGCCGACGCCCAGGTAGCGGGCCGTCTCCATCACGACATCGTCGGCCACGCAATCGCCGGCTTCGGCCGCCTCCGCGATCAATAACGGAGTCAGCTCGGCTCCCTGCTTCAGGCGGCTATTCAACATCGATTCGCGACCGTTCGCGAGCGCCTCCGCACAGCGTTGAACGACCGCGCCTGCCCCGCAAAAAGCTTCCAAGGTGCCGTATTGGCCGGCCGGCGATTTGCGGGGGCCGTCCATGTCGACGACGATGTGGCCGCACTCCGCCCCGTGCGAATGTTCGCCTTCGACGATCACATGATCGATGATGATCCCGCAGCCGATTCCGGTGCCGAGCGTCCAAAAGACAAGGCTGTGGGCGTCGCGAGCGGCGCCGACCCAGAATTCGCCGTAGGCGGCCGCATTCGCGTCGTTTTGCAGCACGGTCGGCTTCTGAAAGTGCGCACCGACCTTGTCGCGAATTGGGACATGCCACCAACCGGGCAGATTGGGGGGCTCGAGCAACCAGCCTCCGGGGATATCCATCGTTCCCGGCGTCGCCAGGCCGATGGCCTGAATCTGCCCCAATTCGAGGCCAGCGGTTTTCAGCGCGGCTTTGACCGTGCGATCGATGACCTCAAGGCCGTACTCGATTCCACGTTCCGCGTTCGTCGGCAGGCTGGCCTTAGCGATCGACTTGCCGCCCCCCGTAACGATGCCGGCCTTAATGTTCGTGCCACCAACGTCGACGCCGACATAAAAGGTGTCTGAGTCTCGGTTTTCGCGAGTCGGCATTTGCGTGGGCGGGGCCTAGGAACGCGGTGCGTGGAGTGCGGGCAGGGTCAAAGGCCCCAGATCATAAACGGAGTGCCGCCCAAAAGTCGAACGCAGCGCGCACCGTGACGCAGCTGAGAGGGACGGCAGACAACGATTCCGCCAACAACCCATTCGACCAATCCTTCCCATTTTTAATCGTGAACCTTGATGAGCGCCTGGCAATTCGCAGAGTTTATCGAAAGTTTTTCGGTGGCGTGGTCGATAACGAATGTAGCTATTTCCCGGCCTGGGATCCGTCCCGTCATTGCCTCGCCAGATTCTCACCGCAATCAACTCCGGTTCACTCCTTTCCTAGCTGACTTCGCCTCGTTCGCCCGCATCCTTTCTTCTTACCTCAAACCCCACTCCGACTTCAGCTTCGGCTGACCAACCTATTGCGGCCCTTGGGCCATTGCGCAGGACACATTCAGCGATGTGGTCTCCTCGCAGAGCACTGCCTCGGGTGGCGGCGATCTTGATCGCCGTTCTGGGGGGATGCTCCGCCTCGCCCAAGCCCCTAACTTACCTCGGCCACGCAGATTTGGAGTATTACAAGGGACTGGCGACGAAGATCGACTTTCCCGACAAGTCCGGCCCCGACAACGTCGCCGCGATTGCATCCCAAGAACCCCCCTTGCTCCGCCAGCCGCGCAAGGAGCAAATCTGGGACATGTCCCTGGGGCAGGCGATCCGGATCGCGCTTCAGAACAACAAGATCATTCGCACTCGCGACCAGTTCCTGCTGCCGCGGAATCCTCTCGTCTCGAACCCCGAGCAGATTCCCTCCGTCTTCGACCCGGGCGTCCAAGAGACTGGCATCCTGTTTGGCCAGCGCGGCGTCGAGGCAGCTCTTTCGGACTTCGACGCCACGTTTTCGATGAACGCGACGTGGAATTCCAACACCACGGCCGAGAACAACGCCGGACTGTCGGGCGTGCCGACCATAAACGGCCTGCCGACGCTGGACGAGAACACGGCCCAGTACCGGGCGCGACTGGACAAGACGTTCGCCGACTCGAGTCAGCTTTCGTTCATCAACGAATGGGACTATACGCAGAACAACGTCATCGGGAACCTGTTTCCGTCGGTCTACACGGGTTTCGCCCGGGCCGAATTCCGCAGGCCCCTTTTGGCCGGCGGCGGGACGGACTACACGCGCATCGCCGGGCCAATCGGGAAGAATCCGGCCGGCGTGGGACAGGGCGTCCTCATCTCGCGAATCAACAGCGACATCGCGATCGCCGATTTCGAGGCGTCCGTCCACCAACTCATCCGCGACGTGCAAAGCAGTTATTGGGACCTGTCGCTGGCGTACCAGACCTATCACGCGCAAGTCATCTACAAAAACAGCGCGCGCAAGACCTGGGAGCAGATCGCCGCAAAAACCGGTCAGGGGCTCACGGGCGGAACCACGCCGGACGAAACCCAGGCCCGCGAAAATTACTTCGACGCGAAGGGCCAGGCGGAGCAGGCTCTCTCGAACATCTACACGACCGAAGGGCAGTTCCGCCGGTTGCTGGGCCTCCCGGTTAACGACGGCCGAATTATTCGCCCCTGCGACGAGCCGTCGGTGGCGGAGTTCATTCCCGACTGGCACATCGCGGTGGCCGAGGGGATCACGCGGCGGCCCGAGATTCGGCGGCAGAAATGGAACATCAAGAGCCTCGAGCTGCAGCTGTGCGCTTCAAAAAACCTGATCCAGCCGCGACTGGATCTCGTTGCCGGCGCGCAAATCAACGCTTTCGGCAACAAGCTGATGAGCGAACAGTCGATCCTGAGCCAGCCCGGTTCGAGCGCGTTCGCCTCGCTGGCCGAATTGCAGCAGACCGGATGGGACATCGGATTCGAGGCGTCGATCCCCATCGGCTTCCGCAACGCCCATTCGCAGGAGCGGAACTTCGAGCTGCGGCTGGCCCGAGCACGGGCCGGCCTGTGCACGCAGGAACAGGAAATCACGCACGAGATCCGCAATGCGTTCCAATCGCTCGACCGCTCTTACGCGGTTGCCCGCTCCGCTTTCAATCGTCGCGTGGCGGCGGCGGAGCGCGTTGCCGCCTACAGAGCCCAATACGAGCTGCGGGGAACGACGGCCGATCCGCTTTTGCGATCCGAGCAGAGCCTCGTGCAGGCGGAGGTCGCGTACGATCAGGCCCTGATCCAGTACAACCAGGCGATCACCGACTTCTACTACCGGACCGGCACGATCCTTCAAGAGAGCAACGTCAACATCTCCGAGGACATGTGGGATCCCAAGGCTTACTCCGACGCGCTTCGCGAGGCGTGGGCCCGCAGCCATGCCGCCGTCAATCCGTTTACAAAGACCGAACCGGCGGAGTTCGTGGTTCCGCCAGGACGGCCGCCGTCGCAGTTCGAAGCAATGGGGATGGGGCTGGCCGCGCCGCTCCCGTCGCCGACGACTTTGCAGAATTCGGGTGGTTCGAATCCGCCCACGACTCCCGCGCCGCAACCGAATCCAACGCCGCCTCCGCGGCCGCAAGATAGCGCATCACTGTCGCCGCTGGGCCTGCCCGCCGCCTGGCCGCAATCTCCGATTGCGGGTCCGCCGATCGTCTCGCCGCCCGCAGAAATGCTGGCGCCCGCCGCTCCCATCGTGCCGGCCGCCTTCTTCGCGCCCGAGTTGGGAGACGGGGCGTTCAACAGAGCCGGCGAGGCCAAGAATCGGATCGCCGCGGCCGCCGCTGCACCCGCGGTCTTCGAGGCCCCTGCCCCAGCGCCCGTGCCGACGATTGTCGGTCCATCGGGGCAGATTCAGCCGAACGTTTGGAGTCTGCCGGAAGTCAGTCGTCCTGCACCGCGTGCTGCTTCGCCGAGCGATGAAATCTCGACGCCGCCGGTCTCTGACGGCTTCGAGATGCCCGTGAATCAAGCTCCGACCAAATGACGCCGTTCTAGGGGCGCGTCGGCGGTCAACTCGACGGGCGCGCCGGAGGAGGCGCGTAGGGCACGCCGGGGACCGGTTGGCTGGGCGGAGCCGCGGGGGTGTGCTCGAATCCGCTCGGGGCGTAGGCGATCGCCAGGTTGATCGTCAGCGCGAGCCCCGACACGACGAGGCCGACTGACGACCAACGCAGGCTGGCTTGGCCCGACGTCGCGCCCAGGGCGCAGCCAATGACCGCCAGAATCAACCCGATGACCGCGATCGGCGTCGCCAGAACCGGCAGAAAGAACAACAGCGTGCTGATCACCCCCAGCACGACCGACGCAACTCCGAGCCCCAGTGGAGGAGCCTGGCTGCCGGATTGGCTGCTCATGGTCGCGCCTTGCAGGAAGCGTCCGGCCAGAACTAGTGGCCGGGCATTTGGGGAAGCGAACCGCGCGTCAAGTAGTCCGTGTACGTCAGCGAGAACAAAATCGCGAGCCAGGCGATCGACGCCAGGATCACGCACCAGGTCAAACGCGGGCTGTGCATCGCGTGCATGAAGATCAAGACGACGAGCGTGGCCTTGAGCGCGGCGATCGACATCCCCGCAACGACGTGCCCAATCGGCGGCAGGGGCACGAACGAGACGGCGACTGTGAGCACCGTCAGCGCCAGCAAAACGATCAGGACAGCGATGTAGGTATTTGTCGGGACGATTTTCGTCGACATCGCGAACCTCGCGCACGAGCTTTAGAGCGTGTGTGTGCCCAGCAAATACAAGGCGGGAAAGAGGAAGATCCAAACCACGTCGACAAAGTGCCAATAGAGCCCCGTGACGTCGACCGGGGAATAATACTCGGCCGAGAAATGTCCTCGCCGCGTAAGCACGGCCATCACGAGGACGGCGCCGATCCCGATCGTCACGTGCAGCGCGTGGAAGCCGGTCATCGTCCAGTACAAAAGCAGGAAGATCTTCACGTATCCGACACGGCTCGCGTCGATGCCGCGCGCGACCCACTCCGCGTCGTCGAATTTGAAGCCGGGGATCAGGTTTTCCCGGTAATCGAGGTAGTACTCCAGCGCTTTGAAGCACAAAAAACAGAACCCGAGCCCGGCCGTCAGCAGCAGATAGCGGTACACGTCGGCCGGCCGGTTGATCTGGGCGGAGTGAACGGCCAGCACCATCATCAGGCTGCTGATCAGAAGCACGAGCGTGTTGATGCCGCCGATGATCCAATTCAATTCGAGGCTGGCCCGCTCGATGATTTCGGGCGCGAGGCACCAATAGGCGCCGACCGAGACGAACAACGATCCGAAGAACATCACTTCCGTCGCCAAGAAGACCCACATGCCGAAGGCCGCCGTCTCGCTTTGGTGAGGCAGAGAGGCGAATTGTTCTTCGAGCCGTTCCCGCGCGAGGAACGTGTGGTCGAAGAGGGCCTTCTGTTCGGCCTTGGTGAAGAGGGTGTCCCTAAGGCTCATTCTGCGCTTTTCCTGTGTCGTATTCGTAAGGGCCGCGCACGACGACCGGAGTCACCGCGAAGTTATCGCGCGGAGGGGGCGAAGACGTGGTCCACTCCAGACCCGTCGCCCCCCAGGGGTTGTTGCCGGTGCGCGGACCGTAGCGCAGCGAGTAGGTCAAATAGGCCAGCGGCAACACGTAGCCCACGGCCAGGATCGACGCCCCCGCGGAAGAGAGCACGTTCCAGACTTGGAATTCGGGGACGTACTGATAGTAGCGCCTTGGCATGCCGTTGTAGCCCACGATGAACTGCGGCAAGAAGGTCAGGAAGAATCCGACGAAAATGATCAGCGCCGCCAAGCGCGACCACCACTGCGAATACATCCGGCCGGTCATCTTGGGCCACCAGAAGTGCAGCCCCCCCATGTAGGCCATGACCATGCCGCCGACCATGATGAAATGAAAATGCGCGATCACGAAATAGGTGTCGTGGACGTGGATATCGACGCCGAGCGTGGCCAGGAACAGGCCCGTCAAGCCGCCCGCCGTAAACAGCGCCACGAACCCCAGGCAAAAGAGCATGGGCGTCTCGAACGCGATCGACCCTTTGTAAAGCGTCGCCGTCCAGTTAAAGACCTTGATCGCCGAGGGCACGGCCACCAGGAAACTCAGGCACGAAAAGATGAGTGCTGCATACAGCGTGATGCCCGCCACGAACATGTGATGGGCCCAGACCAGGAAGCTCAAAAACGCGATCGCCAGCGACGAAAAGGCGACAAACGTGTAGCCGAACAGCGATTTTCGCGCGAAGCAGGGAATGACCTCGCTGACGATCCCCATTCCCGGCAGGATCATGATGTAGACGGCCGGGTGCGAATAGAACCAAAACAAGTGCTGGAAGAGGAGCGGGTCGCCCCCCAGCGCCGGGTCGAAGATGCCGATGTGCAACAGCCGCTCAAGCATCAGCAGAATCAGCCCCATGGCCAGCACGGGGACGGCAAGCAACGAGATAAAGCTCGTAGCGTACATCGCCCAAACAAAGATGGGGAGGCGAAACCAGGTCATCCCCGGCGCCCGCATCCAGTGCGTGGTCACGATGAAGTTCAAGCCGGTGAACAGCGACGAGAATCCCGCCAGTACCAGTCCGATCAGCGTGGGGACGACGTTGTAGTGGGTCGCCTGTGAGCTGTAGGGCGCGTAGAAGGTCCAGCCGGTGTCGACCCCTTCGGTCAGCATCGCGAAGAGCGTCCAGGCCCCGCCAATCACATACAGGTACCAGCTCAGCAGGTTGATCCGCGGAAAGGCCAGGTCCTTCGCCCCGATCATCAGCGGCAGGCAGAAGTTCCCCAGCACCGCCGGCGCGACGGGCACCAGGAAAAAGAAGACCATGATCACGCCGTGCATCGTGAACAGCCGGTTATAGGTGTCGGCCGACACCAGCGCGCCCTGCGGCGTCATCAGGTGCAGCCGCACAATCGAGATGGCAACGCCCCCCAGGAAAAACATCCCGGTCACGCTGATCAAATACAAAATCGCGATTCGCTTGTGGTCCTTCGTCAACAGCCACGAGACGACGCCGTACGCCACGTTGAGGTAATTCGAGCGCTCAGCGGCCGGCTCGGCTGGCTGAGGCACGGGTGGGGGGAGAGTAGCGGTCGTCATGGCAGCTCCGTCAGGGCTGTGCGGGCGCGCTGGCTTTGCCTTCGGATGAGCCGGTCTCGGGCGCTGTCGTTCTGATCGGCGGCGTTCCGGTCGGCGGCGGATAGTCCTCGACGCGCCGGGGCGTCTGGCCCCGTTGTAACTGTCGGAAATAGGCGATCAGCGCGTAGATCTCTTCCTCGGTGATCTGGCCGCGAAACGTGGGCATGATGTTTTCCCAGCCGGCGGCGATCTTGGCGCCGGGATCGAGAATCGACTCGCGAATGTAGGCATCGTCGGCGATCAGGGAGCGGCCGTTGTTGAGTCGCACCGTGTTCCCGTACAGGCCTTCCAAAACCGGCGCTCGGGCCCCGGCGTTGGCGCTGTGGCAGCTGACGCAGCGGTATTTCAGAAAGACCTTGCGCCCTTCCAGAGCCAGCGAGCCCTCCGCATGCAGCGAGAGCCAGTTCTCAAAGTCCGCCTGCTCCAGCACCACGACCGTGCCGATCATGCCGGCGTGATTGGTGCCGCAGTATTGCGAGCAGAACAAGTGAAACTCGCCCGGTTTCGTCGCCTGGAACCAAACCGACGTGTAGCGGTTGGGCAGCACGTCCATGTGCACGCGGAAACCCGGGATGAAGAAGCTGTGGATCACGTCCTCGGACGTCAGCAACACCTGCACGGGTCGCCCCAGCGGCACGTGGAGCGTGTTGATTTCGCGCTGCCCCTCCGGGTGCTGGAACTTCCACATCCACTGCTTGCCGATGCCATAAATCGGGATCGAGTCGGGAGGCGGGTGATACGCGTCGACGTACACGACGGCCCCCCAGATAAAGATCACGACGAAGATGCAAAGCGGCACGATGGTCCAGAACCACTCGAGCGCGTGCGAAGCGTGCGTTTTCGGCGGACGCCCCGCGCCCGGCCGCCGACGGTACTTGATGCAGAAATAGAACATCAAGAACGCGACGAGCAGCCCGACCGACCCGCACACGGCGACCAGAAAATACAACAGCAAGTCGACGTGCGCAGCCGTCGTCGACGCTTCGGGAGGAAACCAGGCGCTCGGTGCCGACTCAGGCATCGGATCCTCGCCAGCCGGCGACTTCGCCGTTCGAGTTGGCATTCGGCCCGGCCGCAACGAGACGGCGTCGCTGCCGTTCACCGCGCCTCAGCAGGGCAAAGAACAGTCCCAGGACGATCATCGTCAGGACGCCGCCGGCGCGCACGAAATTCATGACCGCGGCCCCGTAGCGGCCGGCCGTCGGGTCGTAGTGGAAGCAGAACAGCAGCACCTGGTCGATTGCCGAGCCGATCCGGTTTTGCGACGCCTCGACCAGCCCCAGACGCAGGTCGCGCCCCGGGTAATGCACGTCGTAAAAGTAGCGCGAAATCTTTCCAGCCGGCGTCAGCACGACGATTCCCGCGGCATGGGCGTATTGGTCACTTGCGGAGTCGTAGACGTAGCGGAAGCCGATCGCCTGGGCCAGGCGGTCGATCGACGGCTGACTTCCGGTCAGGAAGTGCCAGTCGGCGGCAGCCTGACGGTCGGCGTACGCGCGGATGTAATTCTTCTTTTTGGCAGCGGCCATTTTGGGTGAATCGCTCGGGTCGAAGCTGACGGTCAGCACCCGGAAGTCTTTCCCGATGGTCAGTTCGGTCTCCCGCAACCCCTCGACCAGGCCGTTGAGCACCTGCGTGCAGAGCATGGGGCAGCGGAAATAGGCCATCGTCAGCACGACCGGCTGCGTGCCGAAATAATCGCCCAGTTTCACCTCGTGTCCCTCTTCGTCGCGAAAGGTGACGTCGAGCGGAATCGATTCGTTGAGCCGCTGATCGAAGCCAACGTTCTTCAGGATTGGCGGCAGCGCGGGATCAGCCGATGCGCGGGGCGCCCCGGCGGTGAGCAGAGCACCGACGACCACGCAGGCCGCTGCCAATCCGTGTGTCATTGGCCGGCTCCTCGAAACATGCGGCCGGAATTCGATTCGCCCGCGTCGACCAGGCCTTTATCCCGGAACTTCGGCCGGTCGGCCTCCTTACGCGCGGGCAAGTGCCCGGCGAGCATCTGCATGGCCCGCTGCAGCGGGATCCGCACGAAATTCTTCTCATCGGACGGCCCGTACGTTTCGAGCGATTTTTCCTCCCCCTGCTCCCATCTCGCGACGTTGGAGGCCGGCG
>DASPSM010000087.1:0-3633 GCA_035623955.1 Planctomycetaceae bacterium | reverse complement strand
TCCCCCTTGACGCGCTTTACGGCGACCGGCTGACGAGCTGGCTCGCCGCCCGCGGCGCGACGGTCCGTTTGCAGGCCGGCGTGGAGCGTCTCGCAATCGAAGCGGGCCGCGCGGTCGGCGTGATTCTCCGCACGGGAGAGAGAGTCGAGGCCGATCAGGTCATCGTCGCCGTACCGCATTGGCTCGTGCTCGATTTGTTGCCGCAGCAATGTGCCGAGCATCCCGATCTCGTCAAAGTGCGGCGGCTCGAAACGGCCCCCATCTCGAGCGTGCACCTTTGGTTCGACCGGCCCATTCTGTTTCCTCCCGGATTGTCGGACCGAGACGCTCGCATTGCGCCGGATTCCGACTTAGCGGAGGAGCTTCCCCACGCGGTCCTGATCGAGCGGCTCAGCCAATGGGTTTTCAATCGGGACTTGTTGCACGCTGGCGGCCGCGGGGAGCTGCCGATGCCAGATTCGGCAGCGCGCCCGCAGCAGGGGCACAACTACCAGGTGATCATCAGTGCCAGCCGCAACATCGCATCGCTCGCCCAGCAGGAGGTCATCGATCAGGTTGTCGGAGAGCTAGGCGAGGTTTTTCCGCAGGTCCGCCAGGCCACGCTTTTGCACGCGCGATTGGTGACAGAGCACAAGGCCGTCTTTTCCGTGCGACCGGGAGCAGAAAGCTGCCGTCCGCCGCAGCAGTCTCCTATTCCCAACGTACAGCTAGCGGGCGATTGGACGCGCACCGGCTGGCCCTCCACAATGGAAGGGGCCGTCCGCAGTGGATTCCTGGCGGCGGAAAACGTATTGCGGCTGCTGGGCCAACCGCAAAGCGTCCTTCAACCGGATCTGCCGATCACCCCTTTGGCGCGACTGCTGCTTGGTCTGGGAAAAACGTCCAACCCGGGGAGCCAATTGTGACTTCCGGCCGAACGGACGGCACGTCGTTACGAATCGGTCGCGCTGTCGAAATCGCGGTCGCCCAGGTTGCGGTGCTTGAACTCGACGAGCTGCCGCTCAAGCTCGCGGCGCTGGTTTCGAATCCTCGCGAGTTCGGCATCGGTGTAAGTGGCCGTCGACCAGAGATCTCCGAAGCCCTGGAGCATCACCCAGCCGGTCAAAACGAGGAGGCCGATGACGTAGAAGGTAAAGATCAGCGGCTGGTTCTTGAGCCGCGGCAACACGAGGTCGCCGCCGCCGATCAGAATGCCGAGGATGATGATTGCCGCCGAGGTTCGCATCCGCCTGCGATAGCGCTTCTCGAGGTAGGCGCGCTCGTTGTCGTCGAGGTTCGGACGCCCCAGTTGTCGCCTCCATGAGCGGAAGTGCGACACCATGAAGCTGGCGCCGAACACCACCAGCACGGCTGCGACAATCAGTGCGGGCCAAGGGTTGTTCACAGGCTTCCTTATTGCGGGGGAGACTGCTTTCCCGGCGGCAGCGTCAGCCAGCGGAGCAACACTTTGCCGACTTTCACGAGGCTTTCGCCCGAGCAGCGGCTCGGCACGTCCATTGCCGTGTGCCAGTACGGATAGTCAAAGTCGATCACGTCGCAGGTTGGAATGCGAGCGATTTCATTGAGCGGGATGTGATCGTCGCTAATCTCGTGCCGGGGCGTTTGGTGAAATTCCTTGATCTTGAGGCTCTTCGCGACGGCCCAGATGCTCTGCGTCACTCCGGGCGCCAGGCGGACGCTCGTCTTTTCCGGAAAGAGGTCCAAGTCCTTGTCCCCCACCATGTCGACCAGGACGCCTGCCGCATATTGGTAGGGAGGTGGCGAGTCGCGATATTGCTGGGCGAAATACGTCGAGCCGAGAAAATATTTTCCCTGATCCTGGTAAACGAGCTCTTCGCCATCAAAAAAGATGAAGTCGACACCTCGGGAGACGGTCAGATCGTGCATGTGGTTGCCCAGCTCCATGAGCAGGGCGACTCCGCTCGCGCCGTCGTTGGCGCCCACGAAAACGCCGCGCGGGTTCCGGCGATCTCGATCGGGAAAGGGGCGCGTGTCGTAGTGGCAGCAAATGAAAACGCGATCGGGCATCTTCGGATGCCAGGTGACAATCAAGTTCGACATTCGGACCGGCTTGCCGGAGAGGGGATCAGCCGCATCGAACGACTGGAACCCGACCTGGGCGCCCAACCGGGTAAAGTGCTCGGCGATCAGCGTCTGCTGCTCGCTCATCCCGCGGCTGCCGCTAGGCCGAGGACCGAGGCGGCAGATCTTCTGCAAGTATCCATAGGCCCGAGCCGCGTCCAGTGTGGGCGGGCCAGCCACGACGGGCCGCGCGCAGCTGACGCAGGCAGCGACGAGCGCATAGGTCAGAAGCCGGCGACGGGTCGTCGACATGCGTTCTCTTTCCTTCCCACAGGCCGGCACCGCTGTCCCTTCCCACGACGCCCGCGATGATGCGACCGACCCCGCTCGACTCCGACGTAATTTTAGCCGGCGCGTACGCGCGCTCCAACCGGTCGGCTCCATTGTTCACGCCGGCAGGCCATTCACCGCAGCAAATGGGCAATTTCGGCAGCGGTGAACGGCTCTTTCAGGCGGGCGCCGAGCTGCGACACAATTCTAGCCGCGGCGTGGGAAGCCAGGTGTCCGGCCGAATGCCAACTCAGTCCGTTGGTGATGCCGTAGAGCAGGCCGGCGGCGTACATGTCGCCCGCCCCGGTCGTGTCGATCGCTTCGACCTCGACTCCCTCGATCGGCAGCACTTGTCCCTCGTGCATCACGATCGAGCCGTTGGGCCCGAGCGTGAGGGCGACGTTTTCCGCGTGCCGATGGATCTCGCGGGCGCAGTCGACGGCGTCTTCGCGGCCAGTCAGGCTGCGGGCCTCCTGCAGGTTGCAAAACAACAGGTCGACCGGGCCGCGGATCAGCTCCCAGAATTCATCCCGATGGTCGGCGATCAAAAACGGGTCGGAGATTGTAAAGGCGACCTTCACTCCAGCGGCTTTGGCTTGCGCGATCGCCAGCAAAGCCGCGTCGCGCGTGCTTGCCCCCGCGAAGAGATAGCCCTCGATATAGACGTATTTCGATCGGGCGATTTTGTTGCCGTCGATGTCGTCGGGCCCGAGCGTGGCCGAAACGCCCAGGTGCGTGAGCATGGTTCGCTGGGCATCGGGCGTAATCAGGATCACGCACGTTCCCGTCTGACCGTCCGCGGGCGGAACCTCGATCGTCACGCCGATCCGCCGCATGTCCTCCAGGAAGAACCGCCCCAGGTCGTCGTCGGCCGTCTTTCCCGCGTAAGCCGTCTTGCCGCCGAAGTCCGCGATGCCGAGGATGGTGTTTGCCGCCGATCCCCCCGCACAACGATGAATGGGGACTCCCGCGACGGTGCCGAGAACTTTCGTCTGGGCCGCCTCGTCGACCAGGGTCATTGACCCTTTGGGGTAGCCGAGCGCGGCGACCACGGCGTCACTGACTTGCGCCTGGATGTCAACGAGGGAATTGCCGACTCCGTAGACGTCGAATGCCATAGGCCGCGATTCTAAGGGCCGCTGGCGCGATTGTCATTCAGAGGGGGCACTATTACGAGACCGGGAACTCGATCCCCTGGGCGAGCGGCAGATCCTTGCCCCAGTTGACCGTGCACGTTTGGCGACGCATGTAGGCTTTCCAGGAATCGGAGCCCGACTCGCG
>DASPSM010000086.1:0-9331 GCA_035623955.1 Planctomycetaceae bacterium | reverse complement strand
TTCGTCGACAAGCGGCCGTGGGTCCATTTGGACATTGCAGGTCCGGCCTACGCAGGCTCATCGAAGCCGCACCGCGAAGGGGGCGGCACCGGGTGCATGGTCCGGACGCTTGTCGAGGTCGCCGCGGGATTCAAAAGAGCGTAGCGGCTCGGCGGGAGCGTGTCAGCGATTCGCGTCGTGCAGTTGTCGCACGTAGATGTTGCCGAATTCGATCGCTGCTCCTCCGCCATCGAGGCCGATTGACCACGGGCCGGAGGTGGGCAGCGCGGTGTTCACGGTCGCGGAACTCCCGATCGCCGTGAGCTGTAGCGACCGGCGGCGGACGATCACCCGATTCCGCGTCCACTCCTTGGGGCGGGCCGCGAGCCCGACTGAAGCTTTCGCGTTCGCGGCGCTGAAAAGGATGTGCGGGCCAGCGGAGGGTGAAGAAGGTGGCGAGGGCGCCACGTCGACGATCAATTCGAAGTTCGAGTAATTACTCGAGCTGACCAGAGGCCGCGCCCCTGCCTTGCCGGCGATTCGCCAGTCGTCGCTCGACCAGCCCTCTCGCGCGCGGCCGCCACGCCACCCGCGCAAATCGACGCCGTTGTAAAGTGGCTTCCAGCCTTCATCGACGGGCGCCGAGTCCTCGGCCGTGGCGCCGGTCGGCGGCAACTCCTGGATGCGGATATTGCGAAATTCGACAGGCGAACCCTCGCTCTCGAGCGCCAGGTAGCCCTTGCGCCAGACGACGTTGTCACCGCCCGAGACCTCTTTGCCGTTGACCGACAGGCGCAGCGTGCCTTTGTTCCCAACGATGCGGTAATGGTTCCACTCGGGGGACGACTTGCTGCGTTCTTCGCTCGGGAAGCAGCGCATGCCGTTGCCTTTGTGGATCGGCTTCATCGTGTCGCCCCAGATCGGAAAGACGTCCCCGTGCGTGGTATACCACTCGTTCTTGCCCGGGATGTTGAAGGCGTTGTCGAGCACCTGCACTTCGATGGCCCTCAGAAAGGGCGCTCCGGGGGCCGCGATCGCCGAGCCCCAGATGAACACGCCGGAGTTCCCGGCCGGTTTCAAGTGTCGCCAATCGAGCTCGAGGATGAAGTTCTCGTACTGCCGCGGCGTGCGGAGCGCGCCCGTCGGATGGCCCGTGCAATGGACCACCTCTCCCTGCGCAGTCCATGTGTCGGGCGCGCAGTTGACGTTGACCCAGTTCTTGAGATCCTTGCCGTTGTAGAGCGAAACCCAGTTCGCATCGTCAGCCCGGAGGTTGACTGACACGAGCGCACTTAAGCACACAACGAGCGCAGGAAGTTTCACCGCGGATCTCCGAGAGAGGCGAGCACAACGGGACCATCGCCGCCAGCGCCCAATTGTACCGTCTGCGGAGAATTTATTGCTTCATCGCGGCGGCCAGGATCCGCGACGTGCTGGGCCGCATGATCCGCGGATCGACCATCTCGCCGCGCATCAGCGTCGCGCGGACCTCCTTGCCCGAGATCGAGAGGGGCTTTTCGTCGGGATGCCGCTCGGTCAGATCGACCCGCCCGATCGATTCGTAAAACGCTGCGAAGCCGACCTTGATCGGCTTGATTTTGAGATCGCCTTTGAGCTTGGAGAAAATCTCTTGAGCGTCGAAATCACCCCAGATCGGCGTGCCGTCGTGATAGGGGGCGTCCGCGTGCTTGCGGCCGATGACGATGTTCGTGATCCCCATGTTCTGCCGGTAGATGGCGTGCATGACGGCCTCTTTCGGGCCGCCGTAGAACATCTTGATGTCGACACCGGCCAGGATCACCCGGTCGGGCACGCTCTCGCACCGCGGTTTCCACAGCGTTTGGTCACTGTCCCCGTCTCCCAGGGCCCGGTCGGTAATCAAAGCTCGGTAGGTCTGCATGCGGATAGCCGCGTTGACGTCGTCCCCTTTCGTCTCGCCGACAAGCGGATTGAGAACGGCACCTGCATTTTTCCCCTCGCGGATCAGCGTTTCGAGACCGTAGACAAGCGCGTACTCGTGCGCTCGGTGCAGGGGATTGCGGGTCTGAAACGCGACCACGGCTGTCCAGCCTTTCTTGGCGAGAAGCGATCGCACTTCGCGTGGTGTAAGCACGACGTCACCGAAGCTCGGATTCTTGGGCTGCGGCAACGCCCGGAGTTCGCCTCCGACCAGGTGCGTCTTGTCCGCATCCCCCTTGAGGGCCATGTCGGCACCCGGATGATCCGTCCGTTCGGTGCCGTAG
The DNA here is from genome assembly GCA_035623955.1 of Planctomycetaceae bacterium. Lineage (GTDB taxonomy): Bacteria > Planctomycetota > Planctomycetia > Planctomycetales > Planctomycetaceae > DASPSM01. The sequence goes on along the minus strand of DASPSM010000086.1, from coordinate 7,109 downwards.
ACGCTCTTCAGATAGCGCGACTTATCCCATTCAAAAACATCAGTGACTTCGAGTGTCGCCACGATCTGTCCGTCGGGGGCCGTCAGCGACACCTTCTTCCCGGGCGACAGCGTTGATGCGACCTGTGTCGTCACAGGAAACGACAGGGGGATCGTCCACGCGTAGAGTTTGCCCTCGTGCTCGATCACCGATTCGACAAGAACGCGATCGTATACTTTCCGATTCATCGGTCCGGTGAGGGGACTGAGGGTGCCATCGGCGATCCGATAAACCGTCGAGAGATCGGCTTGGGAGACCGGCACCTTCGGCAATTTGGCGGCCCCGGATTGGAAACTTTCGATTTCGTTGGCGGGGACCGTCCGGCAGATCGGCTCGGTCAGACCGCCATGCGGAGGAATCAAGTCAGCCATCGTTCTGTTCTCGATCAATTCTCGATTTCTGCAACGTGACGTGCGGAGCACCCCCGGTTCACGAGAGCGCCGCGTTGCGACTGGAACCTCCACCGGTTTACCCGGACCTCGTCGGACGGCGTCCCGATGCCGCTCGCCGCTTCTTGCTCGGAAGACATTAGGGGACCAGAAAAAAAACGTCAAGCGGCGTTGAGCCGGTCGATTCGCGGCTCTATTTGGCGTCGGCGAGGTGGGGGTCATGTGTTGAGCGCCAACCAGCCGCGGGTATGCTCAAAGAGGACTGCTTGACGCCGATTCTTCGGCAGGGGTCTTTGAACAAAGGCTGATCATGACTTTTTCGGCGCCGTCAGCCGATCGGCAGAAAAGGCAACCGGCTGGCGGCCAGCGAAATGGGGGCGTAATTGGCCTTGGCACGGCCGCCCGCATGGCTGCCGGCATCTGGCCCGTGTGGGCGACGACGCTCATCGGTGGCACAATCTTGAGTTTTCGAGAACCTGACACGCTCCCCTTGCCGCCGCGAACAGTGCTTCTGGTTTCGCATTTGGGTTCGTCGCTGTTTCTGGTGGTGGCGGCCTGGATGTGGTTTCTGGGTTTTAGCCGATCGGCGGCCGCTACGACCGTCGTCCTGTTTGCGGGGGGAATGGTCCTGGGCGCCATCGGCGACTTTTTCAATGCAGGCGCCCTGCAAGATCTGGTTCCCCTGCGCGATCCGGTTCTGGGCGGCATCGCCGCCTTCGCGCTAGGACACATCTGCTACATCGCCGGCTGCCTGCGACTTGCAGGGCGCCTCGACTTTAGCTCGCGCTTGCGATTTTGGACGCCGATCATTTTCTGGCAACTGTTTGCACTCGCCGGGTGGTTCTTCGTCGTCTATCTGGCGACAAAGGGGGCGCCAACAGTGTTGGTCTGGGCAGCGCTCCCGTACTCGCTGCTTCTGGCCGGGCTGACGGGCGTCGCAAGCAGCCTGGCGCTCGCCGACCGACGCTTCATCGCGCTGGCCGCTGGGGGGATCTTGTTTCTCTCAAGCGATCTGCTGCTGGCATTCGAGATGTTCCGTAGCTCATTTCCCAACGCCACGCACGCCGTCTGGCTGACGTACGGACCCGCGCAGATGCTGATCGTCTATTCCCTGGGTCGGATCGGTCGGGTTGAGTGTGAGCCCGTGCTCGCGACGTCCAATGTCTGATGGTGGCTGGACTTCGGCCCACCGAATTCCTGAATGATCCACCCAGCGATCTTTTGCGTTTTCCTCGGCGCTATTAGCGCACTTCGAGTGTCGAGGATCCGCCATGGCGCAGTTAGCTCCTCCGCCGATCAATCCACAGTCGCGCGTCGCCCAAGGTCGCGGGTTGTCGAGCTCGACGAGCGTTCCTGAACGTCACCCGCTCGGTCTCCCTCCGGGAAGTGTGCGCGCGCTTCTGTGCCTGATCGTCGTGTCATTCGTCGTCGCTCAGACTGCGCGCGGCATCAGCGTCGCGGTCGTCTGGCACGAATCGCTGATGATCATGCTGGCCCACTATTTCACCACACGGCGAATGGTGCCGCTGTCGAAAGACTTGCGAGCCCGCCTGGAAGCGTCGGGGGATATCGATCGCGAGCCCAATCCCCTGCATCTGCCCAAGCACACCGTACGCGTGCTGATGGTCGCCGCGTTTGCGGGACTGGGCATTTATTTGTACCGAGCGGGACGGCTGTTCGAGGCTCAGTCGTTGCCGCTACTTGTCTCTGTCGGCGCTTACCTCCTGGGCACCTTCGCCAAGGGGACGCTGACGTGGCTGTCCCGCAACTGGAAGGCTGTTCCTCCAGCCTGGTGGATCGACCTGAAGGCCGCTGTCACCCTCACGATCGTACTCGTCGCGGTGGGGCTGCAGCTGTGTGGGATGACCTCGATCGCAGGGCTCCAGACCGCTCGACTCGAGGATTTCAGCCTGGGACTGGTGTTGTTCTACTTCGGCTCGCGATGAACGTCGTCTGGAGTTGCCTCGGGGTGGACTGCTCGACGTTCAGTTGTTGACTCTCTTGGCGGGCGCGGCTCGAGCACCCTAAAATCGGTGTCTCGACGTTTATGACGCTCCCGAGGGAATACGCCATGTCGCGCTCCACGACTGCTGAACCGCTTCGCGCTACGACCCAGGTTCCGGACGCCGAAGGTCGCTTTGGGGAATTCGGCCGCCGCTTTGTCCCCGAAACCCTGATGCACGCCCTCGAGCAGTTGACGGTGGAGTACGAGAAGGCGCGGCGCGATCCGGCCTTCGCAGCCGAGCTGAACGGCCTGCTAAAAACGTTCGTTGGACGCCCCAGCCCGCTGCATTTTGCGGAGGGGCTGACGAAGCATTGCGGTGGGGCCCGCATCTATCTGAAGCGCGAAGACCTGAACCACACCGGCGCCCACAAGATCAATAACACGATCGGCCAGGGGCTATTGACACTTCGGATGGGCAAAAAGCGGGTGATCGCCGAGACCGGGGCGGGCCAGCACGGCGTCGCGACAGCCACCGCGTGTGCGCGGTTTGGGCTTGATTGCGTCGTGTATATGGGTGAAGAGGACATTCGCCGACAACGACTCAACGTGTTCAACATGCGGATGCTGGGTGCCGAAGTGCGCCCGGTTACCTCCGGCTCTCGCACGCTGCGGGATGCGATCAACGAAGCGATGCGCGACTGGATGGCAACAGTTGCCGACACGCACTATATCTTGGGCTCTGTCGTCGGCCCCCATCCGTTCCCGATGATTGTTCGTGACTTTCAATCGGTCATTGGGCGAGAAACCCGCCAGCAATGCCTGGAGGAACTCGGCCGGTTACCTGATGAGGTCATCGCTTGTGTGGGGGGCGGCTCGAACTCAGCTGGGATGTTTTATCCCTTCGTGGAGCATGAAGGCGTCGCGCTCACTGGAGTCGAAGCCGGCGGACGCGGGTCTGCCCCCGGTCAACACGCCAGCACGCTCTCGTACGGTGCTAAGGGAATTCTGCATGGCAGCTATAGCTACGTGCTGCAGGATGCCGACGGGCAAACGCTCGACGTGCATTCGATCTCGGCGGGCCTCGATTACCCTGGCGTCGGCCCCGAGCACAGCTACTGGAAAGACACCGGACGCGTCCATTACGTCAACGCGACCGATAGCGAAGCCCTCGAAGCCTTTCAAACGCTGGCCCGACTCGAGGGAATCCTGCCGGCCTTGGAGAGCTCGCACGCGGTTGCCCGGGCGGTGCAAACTGCCGGCGCGCGAAATCCCGAGGAAGTTGTGGTCGTTTGTCTCTCGGGGCGTGGCGACAAGGACGTCTACGAAGTGGCCCGCCTGCTGGGCAAAGACATTTAGATCTCTCCGAGCGTTTTCGAGCATTCCGACTTTGTGTGCCGCTGCTGAGTGCTCGCCGCTCAGCAGTCTCTTTTGATCGAGGTTGAGCCTTGGCAAAAAGGCAAGAGCAAAAGCCTGCGACTCGAGACGATGTCGCGCAACGGTTTTTGGCGCTCGCCGAGAGGGAACCACTTGAAACTCACCTCGATCGGTTGAAGTGGTATGGGGGAGAGGTCTTGAGTTGCGTACTTACATGTTTGCGCGAGGAGTACGCCAACGATTTCTTCGGCACGATTAGACCGATTTTCGAGGATGAGCGGTTGAACGCGGACGACAAGCTCAAAGCGGTCGAACTGAGATGCAAAGAGGTTCTCAAGGATTGGGCGGCAAAGGTTCAGGAACAACACATCAGGCCGGAACTCATGTTCTGGCACGAAGTGGAGGTCGAAAATCCACCAGAACCAGTAGAACCGCAGATCACGCCAGACGAAGCGGTCTCGATTGCTTTGCAATTTGCCAAAGCAGAGGGCGTTCGAGAGGAACTCGAGTGCGGCCGGTGCGGGCACAGCTCCGACGCTGAGCTCGTGGAGGAACTGGGCTTCTCCTCCGGCCATGGCACGTACATGGTTCACTTGTTGCACAAAAGGATCAGCGATGGAACGCATCGCAAGACGGGAGGGCCAAAGCGAGAAATGGCCATGACCGTCATCGTCAACGACCAGACCGGTAAAGCGCAAAGGTTCTGGCAACTATGAGGCCCATCGCCGCCACATTCGACTCGCTTCGCTCGCGCCGGCAGACCGCCTTCATGCCCTTTCTGGCGGCGGGCGATCCAGATATTTCGACGACTGTCGAGTTGATTCGGCTCTTGGCCGGCTGCGGCGTCGACTTGATCGAGATCGGCTTTCCGTACAGCGACCCGATCGCCGACGGTCCGGTGATTCAGGAAGCCTACACGCGGGCTTTGGCGAAGAAGATCCGCCTTTCCGACATCTTCGCGGGGCTCGAAGCACTCGCGGGCGAGAAGCTTCCGCCCCTGTTGGCGATGGTCGCGTACGCCATCGTGTATCGCGCGGGTCCGAAAGAGTTCCTCGCGGCCGCGCGCCGCGCCGGCTTTTCGGGGCTGATCGTTCCCGACCTGCCGGGGGACCAGGCTGCCGAGCTGTTCGCGCTGGCCCAGGCGCACGAACTCGACCTCGTGCAGCTCGTGGCGCCTACCACCACGCCCGACCGCGTCGAGCGGATTCTCAAATCGTCGAGCGGATTCATCTATTGCATTGCCGTTGCGGGAACGACGGGCGTCCGTGAGGCGCTGCCGCATGAACTCAAGGCCGAGCTGGAGTCGTTGCGGCCGAAGACGAAGCTGCCGCTGGCCGTCGGTTTCGGAATCGGCCGGGCGGATCAGATCGAATCGCTCCGCGGCCTTGCCGACGGAGTCATCGTGGGGTCAGCCATCGTGCGCCAGATCAGCCGCCTCAGTTCGGGTGACGCGCCTCGCGCGGTCGTGATGCAAGAGCTGGAGCAGTTCACGCGGGAACTGGCGGCGACGGCGCACAAGCGAACGGCTGGCTGAGCCGAAGTCGGCGAGCGGAAAAGCGGATCAATAGTTCTCGACCGTCTCCCGCTCGAGCGCCTTGTACATCGTGCGGACGAGCGAGAATCCTATCGAGCGATAAAGCTCGACGGCCGGCGTGTTCTCGCCGGTGACTTCGAGATACACCCGCTCCAGTCCCGCGCTGCGGAATCCGTGGAGTGACTTGAGGACTAGCGCGCGTCCCAAGCCGAGGCCCCGGTGCTGCGGCGCAACTCCGACGTTCTGGACCGCCCCCAGGCGTCGCGAATGCCCTAACCCTTGGATCGTGCCGCAGTCCGCCAGGTCGCCGAAGCTCACCGCGTCGCACGTGATCAGCCAGGTGGCGTCGGCCAGAAATGTGTCCTGGCGGACGATTTCCTGCATCAGCCGTTTGCAGCCCGAAAAATCACCCAGGCAGGGAAAGACGCGCGAATCGATCTCGTCGCGAAAGCTGTAATACTTGACGCTCGCGTGCCGGTTGATGAGCTGCGGATGCCACGAAACCCAACGATAGCCATCGGGCAATTGCGGCTGCGGCAACCGCGCGGCGTTCAGGTCGATATCCATGCGGAACCGCCGAATGTAGGTCATAGACTTCCTGGCGCGGCAGTTGCCAATTCCGGCGATCGGAAGAAATTTTCCGATGAGCCTTTGCAGTCGAGCCAATCCTCACAGGATTTTAACATGCGACCGTGCGGGGTCAAATTGTTGGTCGGCAGCGTCGGATGCGACGACCCGCTGTCACACCCAACCTCACTCGCCGACGGACTTGCCCTTCAATCCACGTTGTCGATCAGCAGTCGTCGCGAGCGTTCACGAATGGAGGGGTCTGGGTTGTTGATCAAAACCGCGAGCCGCTCCGCTCCCAGATCTGCCGCCTTCACGGTCCCGGCTTCCACTGCCTCCAAGAGCACGAAGGTTCGGTCGCGGTCCCTGAGCAGGGCCTTCAGCGCGAAGCCGCGGTTTTCGGGATCGTAATGCGCGAAGCCGGAGAGGATTGCCGGAGCCACGCACGGCGAATGCATATCCGAAAGACCGCCGATGGCGCCTTGCTGCAACTCGTCGTCAACGCCTTTGACCAGGTAACGAAGGAGCTGCGCTCCCCGGTGGTTCCACGAATCGACTCCCAGGATCCGGAGCGCGTCGTATCGCGTCCCTTTGAATACCTTTTGGTTGTCGGCCATGACCGCCGCTTCTTTCAGTACCCGCGCCCAGCGCTGAACCAGATCGGGATTACCAGCAACAATCGCGCGGATCTGCTCGTCGGGCCAGCCCCCGCTGAGGCCAATGCCATTAATCACGCCTCCACCCAATACCACCGCTTGCCAATCGCGGAGCGGCTCGGTCATTTGGGGGACACAAAAGTCGACGATGGGCTTTAGCTCCACAACGTGATTGCGCTTCCCGGCCGCTACCGTCACACGCCAAATCCAGGGAATGCGCCGGTACTCTTCCTTCGAGTCGGCCGCCGGCATGTCGGCCACAAGAGCTTTCAGCAGGGGAGTCGCAAGCTGTGGGTTGTCGGCAATAATCCGTTTGCGATCGGCCTCGGGCCGGCTGTCGTCGAGGACTTGCCGCGCGAGAGCCGTCCCATCGGCCGGCGATCCGGTCTGTCCGACCGCAGTTGTCGCATACCGCTCTGCCGTTGCAAAAACGAATATTGCGAGCAGGCTCATTGCGGGATTGTGGGCCATCGCAGCTCTCTCCGAAACTTAGCAGCCTTGGATTTCTGATGACGGAAGCCGCATTTTGCCCTCGAAGATGCCCGAAACGAGGTCCGCAAGCAAGGATCCGCAATCGCCAGACGGCCAAACTGATCTGAGTGAAA
>DASPSM010000068.1:0-31635 GCA_035623955.1 Planctomycetaceae bacterium | reverse complement strand
TCGGGTTCGGACCGCTCGAGGCGCTGCTCAAGGAAGACGGCGTGGCCGACATCATGATCAACGGCCCCAAGAACATCTTCCTGGAAAAGAACGGCCGGATTCAGCGCTCGAAAATCACGTTCCGCGATAACGACCACCTGATGCAGATCCTGGACCGCATCGTGTCCAAGGTCGGCCGGCGTATCGACGAAACGTCGCCGATGTGCGACGCCCGTCTTCCGGATGGCTCCCGTGTCAATGCAATCATTCCGCCTTTGTCGCTCGACGGCCCGGCAATCACCATCCGGCGCTTCGGCTCCAACCCGCTGACCCTCGAAGACCTGCTGCGGTTCGGCGCGTTCACGCCCGAAATGGTCATGCTCCTGGAAGGGGCGATCAAAGCCCGGCTCAACATGATCGTCAGCGGCGGTACCGGCTCTGGTAAGACGACGCTGCTCAATACCCTGTCGAGCTTCATTCAGGGCGATCACCGAGTCATCACGATCGAAGATGCGGCCGAACTTCAGCTGCAGCAGGAACACGTGCTGCGGCTCGAAACGCGGCCGGCCAACATCGAAGGCAAGGGCCGCATCAACGCGACCGACCTCGTGCGAAACGCCCTGCGTATGCGGCCCGACCGGATCATCATCGGCGAGTGCCGTGGTCCCGAGGCCCTCGACATGCTGCAGGCCATGAACACCGGCCACGAAGGTTCGTTGACCACGATTCACGCCAACGCCCCGCGCGACGCCGTCTCCCGTCTGGAGACGATGATCAACATGGGCGGCATCGATATTCCGCTGAAGGCCCTGCGGCACCAGTTCGCTTCGGCCGTCGATCTGATCATTCAGGCCAACCGTCTGCAGGGCGGCCCGCGAAAAGTCACCCACATCACGGAAGTCCTCAGCATGGAGCAGGACACCGTGATCATGCAGGACATCTTCCTGTTCGTGCAGGACGGCATCGACGAGCAGGGACGGGCCTTCGGTCACTTCACCGCGACCGGCGTGCGGCCCTCCTTCATGCCGCGACTGGAAGCGGCGGGCGTGCGGCTCCCGGCCAACTTGTTCGCCGCCCGTCAATTGGGACGTTAACCGCGAAAGACGCTGCCAGTCCGCAACGGGAAATCTGAGCACGGAACGAGCCGCTCGAGCAGGCGGCAATTGGGAACTTCGCTATGAGTCCGATGATTATTTCGCTGGCCGCGTTCTTGGGTGTGACGATGCTGATCGTGGGCATCGCCGCCCTGTCCGGCGTGTTCAACACATCCAAGGCCGAAGACCGCCTGGCGGTGATGACTGGCCGCAAGAAGGAAGCGGAGTCCGAAGGCATCGTCAAGGAGGATCTCTTCCGCGAGGGCAAGGCCGGCATGGCTGGCATGTTCAGCGGCCTGACGAAACGCCTCGAAGGAATGAGCCGCCTCTTCCAGCAAGCCGACTGCCCCATCAAGCCCGAGATGTTCTTCGGGATCATGGGCGTGTTCGCGTGCCTGGGCTTTGCCGTCATGGCCATGACGCATGCCCCGCTGCCTCTGTTGCCGGCCGGGGCCCTGATGGGCGCCTCGTTGCCTTTGATCTGGCTGTTGTGGCGGCGGAAGCGGCGGTTCAAGAAATTCGCCAAGCAGCTTCCCGACGCGATGGAGTTGATCGCGCGGGCGCTGCGCTCCGGCCACAGCCTCGCGTCCGGACTGCACGTCGTCGTGGAAGAGATGCCGGCCCCGATCTCGACCGAGTTCGGCATCGCCTACGAGGAACAAAACCTGGGCGTGCCGCTCGAGCAATCGCTCAAAAACATCCTCGCGCGGATGCCGAACATGGACCTCAAGTTCTTCGTCACCGCCGTCGCCATCCAGAAGCAGGCCGGCGGCGACATGGCCGAGATCCTCGACAAGATCGGCTACATCATCCGCGAACGCTTCAAGATCATGGGCCAGGTGCAGGCGCTCACGGGCGAAGGCCGAATCAGCGGCGTCGTCCTGATGGCCCTGCCGATCGCTTTGTTCTTCGCCGTTTACTACCTCAATCCCACGTACATCATGCTGCTGTTCACCGAGGAGCTGGGTCGCAAGATGATCGCCGTCGCGGTGGTCCTGCAGATCCTCGGTGCCATCACCATCAAGAAAATCGTCAACATCAAGATCTGACGGCTGCGGCCGGAGGACGGATTCCCCATGGACCTTACGAATCTTGTGCCCTGGGCCATTTTCGGCGTCATCACCTTCGGCGTCTGGTGGCTGATCAACGTGTTTTCGTCGCGCTCGTCGCGCGCCCTCGAGCGGCTCGAAGAGCTCCGCGACCCCACGCTGCGCAACCGGGATCAGTCCGGCAAAACGGGCATGGGCGCCATGGTCGAAATGGCGGCCCCGGCCCTCTCAAAAGCCCTGCAACCCAAAACCGAGCTCGAACAGAGCGAACTCAAGAAGCGGATGGCCAACTGCGGCTGGAACTCCCCCGGCGCACCGCAGCTCTTCCTCGCGATCAAGTTCGCGATGATGATCGGCGGCTGTCTCCTCGGCGGCGGCTTCGGCCTGGTCCACTGGGGCCTGACGCAAAAAGGCTGGACTTCGATCATCGTGGGAGCCGGCCTCGGCTTCTATCTGCCTGAACTGTTCGTGACCTTCATCCGCCGCGGACGCCAGGAGAAAATCTTCCTCCAGCTGCCCGACAGCCTCGACCTGCTGGTCGTGTGCGTCGAAGCGGGTCTGGGGCTCGACGCCGGCATGCGCCGCGTCTGCGACGAGCTGTCCGATTCGGCTCCCGAGCTGACCTCGGAATTTGGCCTGGCCAACAAGCAGCTGCAGATGGGCCGCCCGCGCCGCGAGGTCTTGCACGACCTGGGCGTGCGCACCGGCGTCGATGACATGCGGGCCCTGGCCGCTATTCTGATTCAGGCCGACAAGTTCGGCTCTTCGATCGCCCAGGCCCTCCGCGTGCAGTCCGACAGCATGCGGGTCAAGCGCCGCCAGATCGCCGAGGAACGGGCCCAGCAAACGGCCGTGAAGATGATCTTCCCCCTGGTCCTCTTCATCTTCCCGGGAATTTTCGTCGTCCTGGTCGGCCCGGCCGCCATCTCGATGATTAACGGCCTGTTGAAGAGCTAGCGGCCTCTTCTTTCCCCTCTCCCGGGCGTCTGGGAGAGAGCCGAGGTGACGGCTACCTTTCATCCGGCCAGTTATCGGTCCCGTCTCATTGAGAAGTGTCTGGACCTCGTGTCCGGACCGGATTACGACCGTCGGGACGGCTCGCCAGCCTGCCGGGGATCCCCTTCTCCCTTAGTGAAAAAGGATTCCCCACCACCAGCAGGGATCGTTTAGAGTTCTCGGCAGGATCCTTTCCGGGCGCACGCCCGACAATTCTTGTGTTGTTCGTGCCCCGTCCCGTTAACCCCCGCGCGCGCCCGATCTCCGGGCGCCTGGAATGAGCGACGGGCGACCGAAGGCACCCTGAGCGTTCGGGACGGGTGAAAAGGCCATCCTCCATCCTACGACGGTGCCGCCCGACGCGCCGAGCCCAATGTTCTACGCGTCTAGAAACAACTTCAAGAATTTCTCGCGGAGACCGCCGATGGCGCGACCTACAAAGTCACGCCCGGCAAAACGGCTGGCAGGCGACGTGGATCGGCGTCCGCTTTTGGGCCCCCGGGGGCTTAGCGAAGAAGGACGGCTCGTTTCGCGCTTCGGGCTGCCCAGAGACGACACAAGAGGGGCGAGCCGGCGAAAAGTACAAAGTCCCTCAACTCCTAAACTTACGGTCAGAATCAATTTGCCTCTCAAGCTGGCGCCGCGTGTAGACTCTAAGCGATGGCTCGCGAAACCCGCCACTTGGGACGAGATTCCCCGGTTCGTTGCCCGACTCGATGCGACGCAAACCAATTCGCAAAGTCCCAACGGCTCGTTTTGAGATTCGGAGTCGTGCCCATGAACCAGGACCCGACGAAGTCCGCTTCTGCAGAAGCGATCCTCGCGCAATTCGTCGCGGATCTCGAACGTGCGTCCGACATTGCGAAAGTCGTCGGCGACTACGCTCGTGAACATCCGCAATTGGCGGACGAATTGAACGAAATGGCGCGGTTAATCGGGGCGCTCGACGAGCGTCGCTGGCAGGCGCAGGAAACGGCCCCCGCGAGACTCGGTGAATTTCGCATCGTCCGCGAGATTCCCGGAGGTGGAATGGGACGCGTGTACGAAGCCATCCAGGAGCCGCTGGGACGGCGCGTCGCGGTCAAAACCATCCGTGGCGACCGCCTGTCCCCTCAAGTGCGGGCCCGCTTTCTTCGCGAGCAAACGGTGCTGGCCTCGCTGCACCAGACGCACATCGTTCCGATCCACACAGCGGGTCAATCGGGCGAGCTGCAGTACTTTGTGATGCCCTACATCGAGGGAGTGACCCTGCACCAGATCGTGGAGACGGTCAAGCTCGAACACAGCCAGTCGCCGGGCGCGCGCACGCCCACCGTGGCCAAGCTCGCTTCGCGACGGCTCGATTCGACGGTTTTGGGAGGAGGGAACGGCACGACCGCGCCTCCCGCGGATCGTCACGCGGCAACATCCACCCCGCCGTTGCAGAGGATCCGTTTGTCGATGGATTACTTTCGCTCGATCGCCAAAGTCATCCTCGACGCAGCCGAAGCCTTCCATCATGTCCACGGCTTGCAGATTCTGCACCGCGACCTGAAGCCTTCGAATTTAATGGTCGACACGGCGGGGCAGTGTTGGATCATCGATTTCGGACTGGCCGCGTATCAGCACGATGGCGCGCATTCTTCTTCTGCACCCGACGCCGCGGGGAGCGACGTTTCGCATCTTTATCGGCGTTTGACCATCGCGGAGGGGCAGGGGCCGGGAACGCCTCCGTACATGGCACCGGAACAATGGCGAAAGGAGCACGTCGACGCCCGCACGGACGTTTGGGGACTGGGCGTCACGCTCTACGAGATGCTGACCCTGCGGCAGGCTTTTGCTGGGAAATCCCATGACGAAATCCGGCGCAAGGTCGAGTCGGAAGATCCGACTGCCCCGCGCCGGGTCGTCAGCGACATGCCGCGCGATTTGGAGGCTGTTTGCCTCAAGGCCCTCAAAAAAGACCCTGCCGCGCGCTATCAAACGGCCAAGGAACTGGCGGCCGATCTGCAGCGCTGGCTGAACCACGAGCCGGTGACCGCGCGGCGCACGCACGTTGTGCGTCGCGTTTTGCTCTGGGCCCGCCGCAACCGGGGGTGGGCCACCGCCATTGGCACGTTTTTTCTGGCCTGCGTGGGTGCGGCGGCGTTTGCAGAAGTCCGGGAACGCGAACAAAGGCGGGAGAGCCTGTTGCAACAGATGCAGAACGTGCGCCTGATGCCGCACCGCATCTGCCAAACTGCCGGAATCTTCAACTGGGTTGATGATGGCTGGGATCTCGTGCGACAGGCGGCAAACATCCGCCGGGATGAAGTTCTCCGAGATCAGGCTGCCGCATTTCTCTCCGGCATCGGCGGTCACGCGATCAAGATCGTCAATGATTTTGACGCGTCCGCCATCGCCTTCGACGCGGGTGGACGCCGTGTACTGATCGGTGGTAGCGCCAAGGCCGAAGCCAGAATTTGGGATTCTGAGACAGACGAAACGCAACAGTCGAAACTGACAGGGTCAGGTCCGGTGACGTTCAGTGCGGATGGCGCGGCACGGCAACTGGTCGCCACAGGTGAAAACCGGTTTCCGTTGCTGTGGCGAGACGTCTCGAAGGACAGCATCCTGAGTGAGCTGCGGCCATTAAACGAACCGCCGGCCGGCGCAGCGAACGAATTCCTTGTGACCGCTCAGACCATCACTCCGGAGGGGACCTTTGCCGCTGCGTGCGCGACTGCCACGACAGGCGCCGACCTGTGCATTGTCTGGGAAACCGGAAGCGGCGCCGTTGTGCGGCAGATCCAGCACGGCGGGCCGCACGTCACGGCGGTCGCAGTTTCTCCAGACGGCGGTTTCCTGGCGGCGGGGGATGCGGAGGGTCACGTCTCCATTTGGCCGTTGCCGCAAGGAGACCCGTTTGTGCTCCCGTCGGCGAGCTCGTCGCAGCTTCGTTGCCTCGCTTTTGGACCTCACGTGCACGGCCCCGTCAGTAAGGACCGCGCGGACAAATGGCTGCTCGCGGGGGGTGACGCGGGAGGAACCGTCACAATCTGGGATCTCGGGCGCAAAGCCGCGCTCGCATTTTGTCGTGGATCCGTTTATGACGTTTACGCGCTTGCTTTTAGCCCCGACGGCGTCACACTCGCCTCGACCGGACGCGGCCACACGAGGCTCTGGGATATAGCGACGGGACGACTCCTGCTGCAGGTGCACGGCGGCGACTGGATGACAGGGGTTGCCTTCAGCAGCGATGGCCGGAGGCTCGCCGTCAGCTTGGCGCTCTCGGAATGGCCGTCCCCTTCTCCCAAGCCTGCAGCGATTGTTTGGGAGCTGGAACCCCATCGCGGGGTCCAGACGCTTCGGGGACTGACCAGTCAAATCGCCCCGGCGAAAGTTTGTTTCACGCGGGACGGCAGCAGGGTCGCTGCCGTGTCGCTGGATTGGCGGGTCGCCATCTGGGATCTTCCGTCGGGCGTGCTTCGGTATCGATTCGAAGTACCCTCCGGACTGACCGCCGACAACACCAGTCTGGCGTTTAGCCCCGACGGACAGCAATTTGCCCTCTCGGCAGGCAGACACGCCAAATTGTGGGATTTGAAGTCGGGCAAAGAGACGACGTGGCAGTTGCCGGATGGCCTGGTCGATTCCTTGGTTTTCGATGCGACGGGCACGCGGCTCTTTCTTGCTCGGATGGAGACTGCCGATTGGAACCGATCCCCTGACAGCAGTTCTTCGTACCGGCAATTTCCGCGTGTTCTCCGCGTGCGCGATTTGCTGGCAATGCCCGATCATGACTTGCGCCGTCCGGGGAAGAGCAATCCGACCTGGGAAATGGGTTTGTTTAACAGGCGGACCATCAAGACGGCCGCCACTCCCGACGGGCGCTTTTTGGTGGCAACGGGAACCCATGAAGCGGCGCCCGACAAACAGGAAACACTGCTCAAGGTCTTTGAGACTGCCAGCGGCAAGGAAGTCTTGTCGATCGGCGCGACCGACAACTTCATCATCGATCTCTCCGGCAACCTGTTGGCATTTTGGCCAAATTTCGGACCCAACCCCCGCCCCACAACTTTGGTCCAAATCCCATCGGGCAAATGGGTCGGAACCGGCCTCCCACATGGCTCTCTACTTGCCCCTGAAGCGCGCCTGACTGCCGTCAACCGCGGGGGCAGGGACGGGTTCCATCTCTACCGGCGGGGCGAGGAACGTGCCTTGGTAAGACTCGGTATTGACGCTGAAGACCAGGCGTTCGCTTTAAGTTCAGACGCAACCCGAGTGGCCGCGTCGGGGAGCGGCGAGGGCATGGTCAACGTCTACTACTTGCCCGAGATCCAAAGGCGGCTGGCCGCCCTGGGCTTCGGCTGGTGATTCAGAGTGACGGATCGCGAAATCGCTTGAGCTCCTGGCGCAATCGCTCGACCGCGCGCACGTAGAGCTTGCGCGCCGCTTCGTCCGAGCGGTCCATGAGTTGACCGAGGTCCGCGAACCCCAGTCCCTGCCCGTGTCGCAGCAGGATCACCTCTTGGTAGTCGTTCGGCAAAGCCTCCAGCGCCCGATCCAAGGCCTCTGAAAGCTCTCCGGCAGCGGCCCGGCTCAAGGGCGACGCCGTATCCAGGGCCAGTGATCGTTTCAGCTCGCCGAATCCACCGCTGCCGTCGAGGGGCACCTCGCGCGTGACGCGACGGTTTTCGGCCTGAGCATAGCGACGTCGGAAGTTGCTCAGATTGTTGAGCAGAATGCGACGCAGCCAGGCCAGAACTTCCGCACGGGTCGTCCCTTCGAAGCGCGCAAAATCCCGGTGTGCTTCCAAGAGCGTGTCCTGCACCAGGTCCGACGCACCCCCCTTCGCCCGCAGATTGTTCTCCAGCTCCCGATTCGCGACCAGGAGCAGATATTTGCGGCACAGCTCGAGAATCTCGCCTTGGGCCGCGATGGAGCCGCCGCGGGCTTCGCATAGCCGCTGCTCGAGACGTTCGGAGGGAGGATTCGCACTGCTCTGCATTGGCCCGAACCTGCAAAGCCATACGACAGGGTGAGCCGGCACAGTCGAGGCCGGAGGGGAGCGTCGATCGGTTCCAAGATTGTCCGTCTTGGGCGTCCGTCGATGCAAGAAAAATCGTCGAACTTCGGACCGGTCAGGCATCTTTCCCATGTTTCGACCGGTCCGCGACGACAAATCGTGCCGCGTTTCGGGGCTCCTTTGTCGGCGCGCAATAAATTTGCGGGAATTTTTTGTCCGGTCCGTGGCGCCAACGGGCTGAGCGAGAAAGCAGACGAGCGTCGATTTGTGCAGTCGAAGCCTGGCCCCGACCATCGGACCTCTCGGAGACCCGAACATGTTGTTTGCGCGCCGTTTCTCCCGCTCTGTGAATGGTCGCAAAGTCGCGTCGCGTCGATTCATCAGTTTTAGGCCATCGCGTCGCCGGGGTTGGGTGCCCGTCGTCGCGATCGAACGGCTTGAGCCAAGACAGCTCTTGTCCGCGACGGTCGGCGGAGCGGCGGCCGGCGGAGCGGCGACGACCCAGTCCGGCTCCAGCGACCCGCCAGCCGCCCCAACCATCACCCTTCCAGCGCCGGAAAACAACATGCAGCGTGGGCCGATGGGATTCACGATCGATAGCAACGGGAACGTGACAATGATCGGTCCGGGGACGGGAAACGTCCTTGGAGCAGTCAATGGCTCGGGCTTCCTCAACGTCACCGGAGTGACGCTCGGAGCCGACGGGATCTCGGGAACGTTTAATTTCACCGGGCAAATCGTGATTTCAGGGGGCCAGGCGTCGCTTCAAAGCGGAACTTACACCGCCACCTACAACTGGGGCGGATTTGCCTGGCAAACGCAGGTCGGCAATTCACCCCCGAACCAACCTCCCGTCGCGACGGGACAGGGGACCTGGAACGTCCCCTCCTTTACCCTGACCAACCCAACGGCCTCTGGAGTCGCAAAGTACGCCGGCACGTACATGGGCAGCTATATCGGCACCATCAATACCGTCGTCTTCTCGACATCGAGCTTTGCCAACGATCCCATCACTCTCGCCGACCCGAATACGAATTCATCCGCGAATGACACCCTTTTGATCCAATCGAACAATGCCGACGCTACGATCTATGTGGCGCCGGGCACCGGAGAGGGGGGCAGCAACACCACGCCGGTCAGCGGCGACGGCACAAGCTCCGTCACGGTGACGGGGACCTTGGCCCAGTTGCAGGCGGCCGTCAACGGACTTGTGTACGTACCTCCGAGCCTCAAATCGCCGTCCCCCTACCATGTGTCCGACTTGCTGAATTTCACACTGACCGACGGGGGAAGCAGTGAGCAGGCGACTGCCAGCGAACCGGTGACTTCCTTCCAGACGCCCACCATCTCCTTTACGCCTCCGCCGGCGAACGTTACGCCTACCCCATCGATATCCTCCGTTACCGTCAGCAATACGGGCACTCTGGTGTTCGACAGTGATGCAACGGGCACGGGGGCCGGTCATGGTCCTGCCATCGTCGTCGGGGACAATGCCAACGCGACCGATCAGCTCACCCTTTCAGTGAGTCACGGAACGCTTGCCCTCGCTCCAGGAACGCTTTTGCCCGGCTACACGGGGCCCGCCTCGACGATTACGGTCACCGGCACGCCGGCGCAGCTGAACGCGGCGCTGGCCGATGGCAACACTTTCCTGCAGTATTCGCCCAACGCAGGTTATGTCGGTCCCGATACGCTGCAAATCAGCCTGGCAAACGACCTAGGCGACGGGTTGGTGAATATCCCCTATGGCCAGCAGGTGACGACCAGCATCGGGATCAACGTGACTTGATCGATTTGCGAGGGCCCAACCGGTTCGCCAGACACCGCCGCTTCCGTGTGCTCGAAACCGCCATCTCATTCCGCTCGATCGTGCTTCGCGCTCAGCGACATCTCTTTAAGCTCGGCCTCGATGGTTCGCGCCATTTCGTCGAGCTCCGCGATCTGATCAGCCTGGCCGCTGGTGATTACGACCTACGGCATGCCGTAGCATGCCGTAGGCGGTGCATCCTTCGGCATGTTGGGCGATCACGCGGCCGCTCCGAGCGCACACGGCCTGGACAACCGGGACACCAATTCTGTGGGACAGGTACCTGGTGAAAGAAAGCGTCCCGTCTCATCGTCCCATCGGCCAGGTTTTGAACAGACGTTGGGTGGCGCGCTCGCTACCTCGCCCCCCCCCGCACGCACGAACCATGTCCGCCGGGTCAATTGGCCCACTGCGAGTTGGCTGCGAAAAGTCCCTATTTCCATTCAGCCATAAAAGCCCGATTCGACCAAGATCAGTTTTTGGAAATTCTTCGCTAAGCCAGCGGCGGCCTCATTGATCTCGGTCCCAAGCGCACCACGAGGCCGCAAGGGGCGCACGAGAATAGCAGCGCAGGTCGTGTTAGGGCCACTTTTTTCGATCGACGTGAGGCGACTTGCTTCCCCGACTTCGGACTTGTGTATAAGAACGAGGGTTTCAACCCTGGGTCGGTCTGGCGTCCCCAACGCACATCTCTTTCCGAAGCCCCGCGAGGGCGACAGAATCGCCGCCGTCAAAAGGCCTGTCGCCCCGGGCAGGATTTTGCATGAGTTGACGGTCACCCAATGCCACGTTCATGCTTGGCCCGTGGCTGACAACGGAAACCTGCATGGCGGATTTTACTGAGACTTTGATTGCGGCCGTGGTCGTCGGCAGCCTCTACGCGCTGATCGCGCTGGGCTACACGATGGTTTACGGCATTCTCAAGTTCATCAACTTCGCCCACAGCGACATTGTGGTTTGGGGGGCGTGGATCAGTTACCTCCTGGCTCAGCGGCTGTTGCCGGCGTTCGGGTTGGACTCGCATCATCCGCAGCATCCACCCCCGTTGTGGATGGGGGGAGCGATTCTCACCGCTTCGATGCTGGTCTGCGGATTGCTCGGCCTGGTCATCGAGCGATTGGCCTACCGGCCGCTGCGCCACGCGCCCCGGCTCAACGTGCTGATCACGGCGATCGGCGTCTCGCTGCTGTTGCAAAATGTCGGGCAGCTGCCATTCGTGTTTGGGGCTAGCCCCGAAAGCATGCCCGGCTTGTTGCCCGATTGGAAAATGTCGATCCCCCTTGCCGCGGCCGGCGGAGCGACGCAACCCGTCGACATCGAGCTGATCGACCTGGTGATCTGCGGCACGGCCGCGGTCCTGTTGATCGCTCTGGAATGGCTCGTCTTTCACACGAAGTTCGGGACGGCGATGCGGGCCGTCTCGTTCGATGCCCAGACCGCGTCGCTGATGGGGATCAATGTCGACCGGGTGATCAGTTTGACGTTCGTGCTCGGCTCGGCCCTGGCAGCCGCCGCCGGGTTTTTGCAATCGATGAAATATCCCGGATTGCGGCAGCCGGCTGAGGCGGCTTGGGTGCTGCTGGGGCTGAAGGGATTCGTGGCGGCGGTCGTCGGAGGCATCGGTAACGTGCGCGGAGCGGTCCTCGGCGGCTTCGTGATTGCGTTCGTCGAGCTGTTCGGCGCGCACTACGCCTCCTCGCACTTGCGCGACCTGTACGTCTTCGGGCTGTTGATCGCGATTTTGTTGATTCGGCCAACGGGACTCCTCGGCAGGCCGGCGGTCGAAAAGGTGTGACGTTGCCCGGCACTGCACCCATTCCAACGCAGGGCGCGACACCGAAGGGAGCGGGCCACGCTCTGCGATCGCTGGCAGCGAGCGTGGCGCCGGTGGGTGCGTGGGTGGCAGTTGCACTGGCCCTGCAATTCGGCGCGCCACAGGCGATCGGCCCGTACTGGGTGCGGATCGTTCTCGACTCGGGCATCGCGATGTTGCTGGCCGTTTCGCTCAATATCGTCAACGGACTGGCCGGGCAGTTTTCGCTCGGACACGCCGGCTTTATGGCGCTCGGCGGTTACACGGCCGGCCTGATCACCTCTTACGGATCGCTTTGGCTCTGGCACTCGCGCGAGCCGCACGGCGGCTTTCTGGGCAGCGGCGAATGGATGTTCGCGGGGGCTTGCGTTGCCGGCGGTCTCGTCGCGGCGCTCGCCGGCTACGTCGTGGGGCTGCCTTCGTTGCGATTGCGGGGCGACTATCTGGCGATTGTGACACTCGGTTTTGGCGAGATCCTCCGCACCCTGCTGGATCAGACGGGGCCGGTGATCCAGTCGTGGGACGAGGTGCGCGCGGCCGGGGTGCGCGGGCTGTGGCCGCCGCCGGTCGGAGGAGCGATTGGATTCTCGGGGCTGCCGAAATACACGAGCTTGTTCTGGGTCTATCTGTTTTTGGGGATTGCGGTTGTCGCCGTGTATCGGCTGAAGCGGTCGAGCATCGGTCGGGCGATGATGGCCGTTCGCGAAGACGAGATCGCCGCCCAATCGGTGGGCGTGAACGTCACGCGGCAGAAGGTGCGGGCGTTCGTGCTTTCGGCCCTGTTTGCGGGAATGGCGGGAGGGCTGTTCGCGCATGAGTTCGGCCTGATCCTCACGCCGAGCGATGTCGGCTTTCAGCGCTCGTTCGACTACGTGATCATGACAGTGCTCGGCGGGCGTGGATCGATCAGCGGCGTGATGCTGGCGGCGACACTCGTCACGGTGCTGCCGGAGTTTCTCCGCGAGTTCGACCAATATCGCCTGATTGTGTTCGCGCTGTTGTTGATCGTGATGATGATCGCGCGGCCGCAGGGGTTGTTGGGCGTGCGCGAGATCTGGGATTTTTGGAGGCGCCGGCCGCGCGTGCCGGAGGGAGCGCCAAAGGGGCTTTCGCCGCGAAACCCGCCCGGGGCGGTCGCGTCAGCCGACTCGGAGCTGACAATCGATCGCTTGAGCCTGGCGTTCGGAGGGTTGCAGGCCGTTCAGGATTTCTCGCTTCGCCTTCAGCCGGGAGCGCTCTACGGGTTGATCGGTCCCAACGGCGCCGGCAAGACGACGGTTTTCAACCTGCTGTCGGGGATTTACGTCGCCGATCGGGGCGAGATTCGGCTCGGTTCCCGTTCGCTGGTCGGTCTGCGTCCGCACCAGATCGCCGCCCGAGGGATCGCCCGCACGTTTCAGAACATCCGCCTGCACAGCGAATTGAGCGTGCTCGACAACGTGCGTGTCGCGGCCCAACTCCACGCGCATCAGACTTTGATCGGGACATTTCTGCGGACGGCCGCCGCCCTGCGCGCGGAACAGCTCACCTTTCGACGGGCGTTCGATTTGCTCGATCTGTTCGGGCTGCAGTCGCGGGCCTTCGAGACATCGGCCAGCTTGAGTTACGGCCATCAGCGGCACCTGGAGATCCTCCGCGCGCTGGCGACCGAACCACGCGTGCTGCTGCTGGACGAGCCGGCGGCGGGATTGAACCTTTCCGAGAAACGCGATCTGGCTGACGCACTTCGGCGGCTGCGCGATCAGTTCGGCGTTTCCATCCTGCTGATCGATCACGATATGGGATTGGTGATGGATGTTTGTGAGAGGATCATCGTTCTCGATCACGGAGTGACGATTGCGGAGGGGCCGCCGGAGGTCATTCGCAATGACCCGCATGTGATTGCCGCCTATCTCGGCGAGGATGCGGACTGAGCCGATGCCGCTCTTGGAAATCGACAATCTCTCGGTCTGGTACGGGCCCGTGCAGGCCCTGCGGGGGATCACTCTGCGCGTCGACGAGGGAGAGGTTGTGGCGTTGATCGGATCCAACGGCGCCGGCAAATCGACGACGCTGCGCACGATCTCCGGCTTGCTCAAGCCGAAATCGGGCAACGTGCGTTTTGACGGCCAGCCAATCGCCGGGCGCGCGCCGCACGCGATTTCTCGAATGGGCATCGTCCAGGTCCCGGAAGGGCGGGGGATTTTCGACAACCTGACCGTCGAGGAGAACCTGGCGCTGGGCAGCTACGTCGCGCGCAAGTCCGCCTTGATCAAACAAAGCCGCGACCACGCGCTGGGGCTCTTTCCGATTCTCGCGCAGCGGCTCAAGCAGCCGTCCGGAACGCTGTCGGGTGGCGAGCAGCAAATGCTGGCGCTGGCCCGCGCGCTGATCGCGCGGCCACGGCTCTTGTTGCTCGACGAGCCATCGCTCGGGCTGGCGCCGCGGATCGTGCAAAATATTTTCCGCGTGCTGGCCGAGATCAATCGCGAAGGGACGACGATCCTCCTCGTCGAGCAGAACGCCCGTTTGGCCCTGCGGCTGGCGCATCGGGCCTACGTGCTCGAAATCGGCCGGATCCAGTCGCACGGCCCCTCCCGCGAATTGGCTGCCAGCGACGCGATCGCCAGGGCGTATTTAGGGACTTCGCTCCACGACCCCCCGGAAAAGACCGCCACGACCGACTGAAGGGCTGTGCTCTTGAGCCAGAGGTCAGATTCTGGCGCCCGCGGCTGGAATCCGTTCAGTCAATTCAGCTCTGCAATCGGCCTGTCGCAGGGCGGCGACGCACGTGGATTCCTCCCCGCAACGCAGTCGTGGTGCTTTGGCAACGTTGGCCATTCGGATTGTTGCTGCCGCACGGCGCGCCCCAGTTTTGCAAAAGATTGCGCTGCGAGGAATGGGGAGCAAGCTAGGTTTGCTTGAGCCCGCGGCGGATGTGTCGCCGCCTCCCTCTGGGCCAGTTCTTTGCGCAAATGGGGCGTCACGCAGCAGGGGTCGAATAATGAAGCGTGTCTCAATTCGAATCGCGTCCACCGCGTTAGCCCTTTTCCTTGCGGCGCCTCTGGGCCTGGTGCAGGCTCAGAGCACAAGCAGCGGAAACGGGAGTCAGTCGTCGTCCGGCGACCAGGGTTCGTCGGGAGATCCAGGGTCGTGGAATGATCAGGGGAGCCAACCCGGCTTTGGCAGCCCGTCGGGTTCCAGCGGCCAGTCCGGGTCGAGCGGTCAATCAGGATCGAGCGGCCAGTCGGGATCCAGCGGGCAATCCGGGTCGAGTGGCCAATCGGGGAATCAATCGGGTAATCACTCCCAGTCCGGCAATCAGTCGTCGGGCAATCACTCGTGGTCCGGGAATTCGGGGAACGGTTCCGGCAGCTTTGCCCACCACGCCGAGCGCGCCCTCCAGGACCTGAAGGGCATCCAGAGCGACCGCAGCCAGATCCGTCAGGACAAGGCCGACATCCGCAAGGACCTGGCCGACATGAAGGCCAACCCCAAGAACGCGGCCCAGGACAAGCAGGCCATCCTGAACGATCTTAAGCAGATCGGCCAGGATCGGCACGACATCCGGCACGATGAGCGCAATCTGCGCCACCAGCTCGATGACATGCAAATCCGCAGCGCGTCTAATTCGGGACAAAAGGGAGACGTTCGCCACGACCTCCACGATCTGCATCACGAGCGGCACGACCTTCGCCGGGCCGACCGCGAGATTCACCACGACCGGTCGCAGATCCGCAAAGACCTCGAGGACCTGAAGTCAAATCCGAAGGATGCGGCCCAGGACAAGGCGAATCTGCAAAAGGAACTGGGTGAGCTGCGGCATGCGGAGCGTGAGCGGCGTCACGATCGCCGCGAGTTGCGCCACGACCGCGAGCAGCTGCGCCAGGAATGGCGTCAGCAGCACTCGGGCAACTCGGGCTCGCACGGATCGCACGGCAAACATTCCTGATCCAAGCCTTGCGGGACAGCCGGGGCCCCCGTCCGAGACGGTGGCAGCCCCGGCTTTTTTTGTTGCGCTCGCGAGCCGCCGTTTCTTGGCGGTTTCTCGCGTCCAAAGCGCGGGAGCAAGCTAGAATTTCAATGATGCCACGGCGGAAGTGCCGTCGCCTCCCTTGACCAAATCCTTGCAGCGAGCAGGGCTGCCAGGCAATCCGAGGTGAAATGATGACCCCCGCGTCTATTCGATTTGCAGTTGTCGTGCTATCCCTTTTCGTCGCGGCGCCGGCTGCTTTGCGAGCAGGCGACCCGAACCCATTCGGCGGGTCGCTGGGTGGACTGAACGAGAAGAAAATCCGCGACGACTTCGCGAAGCTGCGTCAGCAGATCGAGCAACCTCAGGAGGAGATGCGACGGAAGAACACGGGCACAAGATTTCACAGGTGGACGCGATCAGGAAGCAAGCGGTCCGCCCGGGACAGCGCGGGTGCTCAAAAGGCCTTCAGCCCGCTGCCCGGACAGCTCCCGCAAAAGCCCAATTCGAGCAGCTCATCGTCGCGCTAAGCGAGCGTGCCCGTCGCACTCCATCGGCGCACCGAGGCTGGTCAGACGCCTGCAGAACAGCCGGAAGCGCCCTATTCGAGTGGCCTCCCCGGCTTTTTTCATGCCGTTTTGCGCTCGACCGCAGGTTTTTTCGCGACTGCATGGCGTCTCTTCGTGGCACCGATTACACAAGTTGAGGGGTTAACCACTGGCACCGTGCGCCGACGACGCGTGAAGCGACCTTCTATCCGAATATCGCTCCGTTCTCCATGGACCGCTCCGACGAGGCAACCGTCTCCGACTCCGCCGCAGCGGCCGCTGCGCCGATCCTGCCTCAGGAAGTAACCCGACTTCGCGACCTCTCGCCGCAACAATGGAAGTCGGGGATCGCGGCCTGGCTCGGCTGGCTCTTCGACGGCCTGGATATGCATCTCTACGTGCTGGTCGCCACGCCGTTCGTCGCCGAGCTGCTTGGAAATATCGACCAGCGCGATCCGAAAGTCGGATACTACGGCTCGCTGGTGCAAGCCGCGTTTTTGATCGGCTGGGCTCTGGGGGGCAGTTTTTTCGGACGCGTCGCCGATCGCATCGGGCGCAGCCGGGGATTGATGCTGACCATCCTGGTCTACGCCGGCTTCACGGGCTTGTCGTATCTCGCCGGGACCTGGTGGGAGTTGTTGATCTATCGCTTCCTGGCGGCGCTTGGGATCGGCGGCGAATGGGCCGTCGGCGCTTCGTTATTATCGGAAACCTGGCCGCACCGCTGGCGGCCGTGGATTGCGGCCGTTTTGCAGACCGGCGTGAACTTGGGCGTGATGCTGGCCAGCCTGGCGGTCTACGTTTTGGCGCCTTTCGCGCCACGGACCGTATTCCTGGTGGGCGTGGTGCCGGCCCTGTTGGTGCTCTGGATCCGCCGCGCGGTTCCCGAGCCGGAAGAATGGCGCGCAGCACGAGACACTTCGGGCTCGCAGGCGCCGGTCTTTCTCGACCTGTTTCGAGGTCCGGTCCGCCGAATCACGGTGCTGACGCTCTTGGTTTGCGGCCTGTCGTTGACCGCCCACTGGGCGTTTTTGTTCTGGTACATGCAGCAACTGCGAACGCTGCCCGATGTCGCCGGCTGGACGGATGCCGCGAAAACCCGGCTGGTCGGCTCGGCGAATCTGCTGGTGATGATCGCTTCGATCGTCGGCAATTTCGTCGCCGCATGGCTGGCCGTGTGGCTGACTTATCGGCGGGCGATTGCCGGCCTGTGTCTGGCGTATTTCCTGGCGATCGTCGCCACCTACGGAGTGGCCCGCGGCCACGCGTCGGGCGGGCTGTGGGTGGGGCTGACGGCGATCGGCCTTTGCCAGGGGATCTTTGGTCTGTTCACGATGTATTTGCCGCCCCTGTTCCCTACGTTGCTGCGCAGCACAGGAGCGGGGTTCGGTTACAACTTCGGCCGGGTCGCGGCGGGAATCGGAACAGTCCTGTTCGGGCTTTCGACGCACGTCGGCGATTTCCGCATGGCGATCGTTTACGCAGGCTTTTTATTTCTGCCAGCGGCGGCAGTCGCGTGGATCATGCCCGAGGCGCAGGAAGAGCGGCTGCTGGAGCCGATCGAGCCGCTGGAATAAGCGCGGGCCCCACACCGTGGTGCCTGGTGCTCATTCGCGGCCGTGGACCAGAATCGAGCACGCCTCGCAAACCAGGCAGCCGAAGCGCTCGACCAGCTCGCCGTAACAGCGCGGACACTTTGAAAGCGGAGTGAAGTTCCGTGCCGACGCGTCTTCAAACCACCAGTAGTACGTTCGTTGATGAGCGTTGAGCGCATTGACGATTTCGATCCCGCGGGAATTAAGCGGCCCTTGCGGATCCTGAAGTTGCGTGCGGGCCCAATCCTCGTAGTCCCCCGAATCGATCCAGAGCGTGAACAAGGCCCGATGCAGATTCCGCCAGTAGGCGACGCGTTCCGCGAGGTCGGCGTCGAACCCGATCCGCTCCGGCGGGACTTCGCCATTGCACCGAAGACATGCGAGAGGCACCGACGAGAGATGATCCTGCAGGACGACGGGCGGCTGATCGGCGCACTGGCAGATCTCATCCTCCGGCGTCGGCGGTTCCGGACGCAGCTTGTAGTAAGGGTCGATCTCGTCCGGCGCTGCCATCACATCACCACTAAAGCGTGCTCTCTCGAAATCCCAACAGGCGGGATACCCCTAATTGTTCGCCGGCGATGCAAAATTCTTTCGGGCCGCCTCCAGCGCGCTGACGTAGGCGGCCGGCAACTGCTCGCGGGTCCACCAGCGGGGCTTTTCCGTGTAGATCCACACGTATTCGTCGCTCATTCTCAGGGCCATCCGGACCGACTCGCCGAAACCCTCGGGCTTGAAATAGTTCTTGGAAAAGTCGGTCGGGTTCCAGCCATATTTGTTCCATTGGTTGTCCATCCAGATGCCGAACCCAGCTTGCACATGACGGCGAAACGCCTCCTTTTCGCCTGACCACGCCGCACTTTTCTCTTTGATGGTGCGATAGGCCCGCTCGAACTGATCGGCCCGCCGATAGCCATAGGAGTTCTCGAACGCGTCGACGATTCGCGTCTTCGGCGCACAGGCGGAGAGCATTCCGTCGAGGAAGTCGGCCCAGAGGCCGTAATCGCTTTCGGAACGATCTTTTTCTCCGGCGCGCCGCGTAATCACGTAGCCGAACGTGAGCAGGATGGTGATGTCGGGATAATGGCCGGCCACTTCCTGCATCCATTCGTGGCCCCGCTGACGGACCTTGGTGCTGTATTCGGCAAACGACTTCTGGGCTCGGTGCTTTTGTTTGCGGTAGTCGAAAACTTGCTGTTGGTACTGTTCGTTGTCGAACATCAAGCCCGTGCAGCCAGCCTCCTTCACCAGTTCCGCCGCCGCGCCGAAATTCTGAGCGACGATCTTCCAGGCAGCGTCGTCGAACCAGTCGACGGTGCCCGGGGTGGCGTTGGTCCGCAGAAATCGATCGGTGAAGCGACGGAAGCGAGTCGCCTTCAAGTCCGACAGTGCATTTTGGAGCTGGGCAATCGCGAAACGCCGCTCGCCCCAGATTTCCCAGGCCAGGTTTTCGCCGCGGTCGCTCGTGGCGTGGAAGATCACGCCGTCGAACGGAAACTGTTCCATCCGCTCGATGTTGGCGCGAAGGAATTTCGTATCCGGCTCATCCCAGCCCCACTCGATGAGTTTCTTTGCCGTCGGCGGCTCGCTGGCTTGCGCGCAGGGCAGGGGCATCGCGAAGATCGCCAAAACGAAAAGCATTCGCACGGTTTTCATCCAGATCCTCGGGGCGTCGCAGGGGCCTTCGGGCTGCCTCCGACTGCCAGGAATTGCGCATTATCGGCTTTCTCGCCCCGGCCTTGTAGTCTGGGACCGTGCCGTTTCCGTTTTATGCGAGTTCCGGTCATTCCTGACGAGCTTGCCGTCGCCGCGGCGATTCGGCCACAATCGCAGTCACATTTCTCTGACACGCACCTTCGAGGAGATTCGCCGTGAGCAGCTCGAACCATCAATTTCGACTGGCGGCTCGTCCGGTCGGCATGCCCAAGCGTTCTGACTTCAACTACACCGAGGAGCCGGTCCGCGATCCCAATCCCGGCGAAATCCTGGTGAAAGTCCAATACATTTCGCTCGACCCCGCGATGCGCGGCTGGATGAACGAGGGACGCTCGTATGTGCCGGCCGTCGGCATCGGCGAAGTGATGCGTGCGGGCGCCGCCGGCCGGGTGATTGCCTCGAAGAACGACCGGTTCGCCGTCGGCGACGTGGTCACCGGCGGGTTCGGCGTTCAGGAGTACGCGATCTCGAATGGGACCGGCGTCATCAAGGTTGATACCAAGCTCGCGGCCCTGCCGGTCTACTTGGGGACGCTGGGAATGCCCGGCATGACGGCCTATTTCGGGTTGCTCGACGTCGGCCAGCCAAAACCCGGCGAAACGGTCGTTGTTTCGGCGGCGGCGGGCGCGGTCGGCAGCGTCGTCGGGCAAATTGCCAAGATCAAGGGCTGCCGCGTCGTGGGGATCGCCGGCGGATCGCAGAAGTGCACATACGTGGTCAAAGAGCTCGGCTTTGACGCGGCGATCGACTACAAGCACGAACCGGTGGTCGATGCGCTGCGGAAACACTGCCCCAAGGGAATCGACGTTTATTTCGATAATGTGGGGGGCGAGATTCTCGACGCGTGCCTGGCCCTGCTCAACCGCGGCGCGAGAATTCCCCTTTGCGGCGCGATCTCGCAGTACAACGCGAAGGCGGTCGAGGGGCCCAAGAACTATCTTTCGCTCTTGATCAACCGCGCGAAACTCGAAGGCTTCATCGTTTTCGACTATGCCGAGCGCTACCAGGAGGCAGCCGTGCAGATGGCCGGCTGGATGATGGCCGGAAAGCTCAAGTCGCGCGAGGATATCGTTTCGGGATTGCAGACCTTCCCCGAAACGCTGCTGAAGCTCTTCACCGGCGAGAATAACGGGAAGCTGGTGATCAAAGTCGCCGACGAGTAATCGCCGACAGCTCATTCCGCAACGCGGCTCGCCGATGCGCCGCGTTCGCGCGCCGCAACTAATCGACCTCGGCCGGCTCCAGCTCGCGGCGGAACTGGTTGAACCGCATGTATTCCCAGTGGCGGAAGAGCGACGAGTTTTTCACCAGCTCGCTGTAAGAGCCCTGGGACTCGACCGTCCCGTGGTGCAGAAAGACCACGTTGTCGGCACGGCGGAGGGTCGAGAGGCGGTTGGGCAGGAAGATCACGGTCCGCCCGCGGACGATGCGGTTATAGGAGTCGTCGAGCAGGCTCTTGGTATCGTCGTCCAGCGGCTCCGTCGGCTCTTCGATGATCATCAGCGCCGGATCGCGAAGGACGGCCCGGGCCAGACCCAGCCGGAAGCCCTGTCCCGCGTCCAGGCGTTCGCCGTGTTCCCCGATGACCGTTTCGTAGCCCTGCGGCAGCTTGAGAATGAAGTTGTGGGCGTGCGCGGTCTTGGCTGCTTCGGTGACGTCGGGCAGCGTGTAGCCCGAATGGCTGCAGATAATGTTCTCGGCGACGGTGCCGGTGAAGAAGGGGTCGGCGCCGCCGACATACACCGTTTCGGCTCGCAGGGATTCCAGCGTGCCCCAGGCGATGTCTTCCCCGTCAAAGAGGATCCGGCCCGATTGAGGCTCGATGAATCTCGGCAGCATGCACGCCAGCGCCCGGGCTTCGAGCGGGTCGAACGAGACGACGGCGATCACCTCGCCCGCGGTGAGCCTCAGGTCGATTCCATCGAGCAGCTTCCGCTTGTTCAGCAGGGTATACGAAACCGCCTCGAACACGATCGATCGCTGCACCGGCTCGAGGAACTTCGCGCCCACCGCCTGGCTGACAGCGGGGATTTGATTGAGATAGCGGTAAATGCGGTCGGCCGCGTGCGAGCCCTTCGACAACCAATTGGGCAGCTCCCAAAGCTGGGCCAGGGGCCGCGGAAGCGACGCCATGATCGCCAGCATCAGCAAGGCGGCCGAAAACGACAGCCCGTTGGGCAGGAACGAGGGCTGCAGCACCTTGCTGCCGACGAGATAAGTAACCGCGGCCACGCAAACCAGCACGAGCAGGCCAACTGCCAGCCGCTGGAAGTGCATCATATTGAGGACGTGCAGCACGCTGCCGCGGAATTTCTCGAGATGGTGCTGGAACTGCTGGTGTTCGAAATCTTCCATCCCGTAGCCGCGAACGATCCGCGTCTTGCGCAGACCTTCGGCCAAAAGCCTCAGGCGCCGCTCGGCCCGCGATTCTTCCAGCTTGCGCGAGACGGCGAAGCGGAGGCGTTGGCGCTGCACGAGGAACCAGCAGCCCCCCAGGAGGATCAAGCACTCCAATCCGGCGCGCCAGTTCACCGCCAGCGCCAGCGGAGCCAGGAACAACAGCTGCGCGGGAAAGCAGCCCAGACGGTAGATCCAGGTCTGGATCGTGTCGCGCACCTGGTCGACTTCGTTGGTGAACAAGCCGATGACCTGCGTTCCGTCCGGATCGGTCAGGTCTCCCGGTCCGAGCCGCAACGTCTGGCGGTGCAGAGTCCGCCTCATGCGCGTGGCGACGTCGAGCGCCGCCCCTGTGCTGACGCTTTCGGCCCGCCACAGGCAAACTCCACGCAGGCACGCGAACGCCAGCGCGATCAGCACGAGCAACGCGAGGCTTTTGTTGTTTTCATGGAACCAGGCAATGCGATGGTAAGCCCCTCGCAACAGCCGACCGAGGACCGGCGCTTCGCGGAATCGCCAGGCGACCGATCGCAAGCCCCCCTCTTCCCGTGCGGTCAAAAGCGTGGCGGACGTCTTCTCGGCCGTATCGAGCGGCGTGTCGTCGCCGAGAATCAGGCTGGCGAATTCCGGGGCCCGCTCGATTGCCAGATCCGGGAGACGCCCGCGGGTCTCCAGCAAGTCGGCGACCAGGCACAGATCAATCAGCAACAGGCACAAAGCGACCGACGCAAAGACGCCCCACAGCAGGGCTCGCAGCGACTTGCCCCGGAAGAGATCGCGCCCCGAAAAAACCCGCTCGAGCGATTTGAAATGCGTGGATGCCACGAGTCGCGCCGCTACTCAGCGTTGATCTTCGTCCGTGAGAGGGGTCGTGTTTCCGTGATCTTCCTCCGTCGAACGCGGTGGGATGCGATTAACCTGCAAAGAGCCCGGAGGCCACCGATGGATCAGGCCAGATCGCGGTCCTCAAACAAAATGAATGCCAGGAAAATCGCCGCCATGCTGAACGCGGCGCAGTACAGCGCCGCCCAGCCCAGGTAGGGCGGCGGCACGGGTGTTCCCATGCTGGCCGCCTCGGTCTTGAACAGCTCGAGATTGGGCAAAGCGGTCGCGATCAGTTTGGCCGTGAACTGCACGACTTCCAGGTGCAGCACGCCGCGCTCGACCATCACGCTCGTCACATGCCCGACGACGAAGATCGCAAAGCAAGTCACCATGTTCACGACCATCGGCACGCGCGTCGAAATCGCGACGCTCACCGCCGTCAGCACGCAAATCTCGAAGAAACTCAGAATCAGCCCGGGAATCGTGTTGAGCATGATCGCCAGCTTGAACGCCGACTCCGGATCGGGATTCGCCGATTCCCGCGAATCGTAGCCCACCTTGTAGTAGACCAGGAACAGGAAGATGAGCATCAGCGGCAACAGCAGCCAGAAGACGGCCACCATGATTCCGACGAATTTCCCCAGCACAAACTGCCGGCGGTTGATCGGCTTGGAAAGCAGCGTCATGGCCGTCTTTCCCTCGATCTCGTCCGCAATGCTCATACTCGACGTCCACACGGCCAGGAGCAATCCGCAGATCAGGATTGTCGCCAGGCCGCAGTCGATCAGCATCCGGTAGTCTTCGCCGAACGAAAAGAAGGGCACGAACGTATTTGTGACCAGCACCAGGAGGGCCAGCGCCATCAGCAGCGGAAAGAGTGGCTGGCGGATTGCTTCCTTCGTCGTCGCCCGGGCGATAACGCCGGCGCGCGTCAGGTAGCAAAACAGCCCGGTCGCCACCACGAGCCCGAGGGCAAACGGCGCCACGTAGATGAGCAGCGATCGCTGCTGCGGCGGCAAAGCAGCCAGCACGAGCGAGCCCGACAACAATCCCAGCATGGTCTGACCTTGGTTTTCAAAAAGGGAAACGTAGTAGCGGCACCACCTGCCGCGGGCGCGCGCCGCTTTGGGCCGCGTGCCACGTCGTACGTCCACCTTAATCAAAATGTTGGGCCGAAAAAACCTGGACCCTGGCGTCGTAAAGACCGGAAGCCAGGAATTCAGGCGCGGGCCCCGTTATTCGGCCCTTTCCTCAATTTAGCCGCGGGGCCTGCCCAAGAAAAGCCGCAAAGTCGCCCTCGGCCGCAACTTCAGCGCCTGACTTCAAAGCCCGCGAAAGTCTCGCCAGGCCAGTCTTCGACCGTCCGCCGCTCGATGTAGCCGGCGAAATGGGCATCCAGGTGCGTGACCAGCCAGTCGACGTCCACCTCGGCCCCTTGCGCAACCAGCTCAACTGAGCCATCCGATCGGTTTCTGACGTAACCCAGCACGCCGCATTCCCGAGCCAGCCCGGCAGTCGTATACCGGAATCCAACTCCCTGCACACGCCCAAAGAACAGATAGCGGCGGGTTGGTTGATCCATGAATGTCGGTCGGTCTCGGGTCACGGCGACCGGGCGATAAGCCGGAGGGAGATCGGCCGCGAGGTCTGCGAGCCTTCGCGGTCAGCGATGGCATGGATCAGCCGCTCGGTCGGCCGCACCCACCTGGCCGCCGTCAAAAAAACCTGCCGTTCGTTTTCGCCCGCGCGAACCATGATCCCATTGAGACCAATGTTATCCACGATCACGCCGTGCGGCAGGTTCTCGACCTCGAACCGCAGCTCCCCTTGATAGCCGTGCCGTTCGATCTGCAACAGCGCGGCCACGGACTGTCCGGGTTCGATCACGATCCCTTCCGGCGAGCTTCCGTCGCCGGGCGGATCGGGGCGCAGCCGCGCGACCAGCTTGGGAGGCGGGCCCAGCGTCACCTCGAGCGGCGGCAGGCGCTTGACGACCTCGCGACCCGCGATCGTCGCCATCGCTGTGATCCTGAGCGATTTCCACGCGTCGGCGCTGGCAGGCCTGGCATCCGCGTCGGCGTGGATCGTTCCGCGTGCTTCGATGTGCCCCTGCTCGATCACCAAGGGGGACGTCACATGATAGCCGGGCGGCGCCCCCGAGAAATCGACGCGGACTGCGCCCTCGAAATCGTCGATGCGATCGAGAGAGACAACCAACCGCTCCCCGCCTCCAATCGGGACTTTGAGTGATCGCGGATTCACCGCGACCGCGAAGTCAGGCGTTGGCCGGCGAACCGTAAGCGAGTATTTGAAATCGGGGCCACTATACCCGCGCGTGTCGGTGACGCGGACGAGATAGTCGCCGTCGGCGGGCGCGGTAAACGTCAGCCGCGAGTCCCGTCCGAGTTTGCGGTCGGCGTCATCGTCGTTCGAGTAATAGACCGGAAAGACGGGCAACCCGTTGTCGGCCAGATGCGTTCCCGGAGCATAGGGCTCGACGATGTAGACCGGCTCGTTGAGCGCGTGGTCGACCGCCGTCGTGTCGAAGTAGCAGCGCCGGCCGCCGCCCGCTGGATAAAGATCGTACTCCGAATCGGGGCCGCGCGGGACGCGAAACAGCCGGCACACCTCGCCCGACATGTAGAGGAACTGGTTGAGATCCATCTCGCGCCAGTTTTCCAATCGGACGCCCCCCTGGACGGAATTGATCGGCCGGAAAGTGATCTCCGAATCGCGGACCGCCCGCAACAGGCACCGGACGATCGGCGCCCCATCCACTCGCAGGACGTCGATCCGCGTATCGGCGGGCGATCCCTTTCGCGCCGCCTCCGTTTCGACGATCCACGATTCCCCCGCCTTCGAGTGGAAGCGGAAGTAGTCGACGTCGGCACGACCCCCTGGCCCTTCCAACTTCCCCGAAACGATGCCAGGCACTTCCAAGCGGTTGGCAGTCGCTGGCGTGTCGTTGGGCTCGGTTTCCTTCATCGCCACGAGCGGTTGAGCCGTTGGCCCGATCGCCGGCAAGGCCGCGTAGTCGAGCGGCGGGGTGCCGTGCGAGGGGCCTGCCGAGAGGCCGGCGAGCGAACGGACCGTCCACCTCCCGTCGATCCGCCCGGCGGCGATCGAGTGGCTATCGGGAGAAATCGCCAGCGCCGTGGGCCAGTCCGACTCGTCCGCGAATCGGGCGGCCTGTTCGTAATGAGTGGCGCCCCAGACCTTGATCGAGCGATCTTCCGACGAGGAAGCGATCCAGCGCCCGTCGCGCGAAGCCGCCAATCGCAAAATTGGACCATCGTGCGCAAACAGCGATTCGACGATCTCGTTCGTCCCTTCTTTCGCCGTGTCGCTCAGCTTCCAGACGCGAATCCGGCTGTCGACTCCGCCGCCGATCACGTGGCGGCCGTCCGGCAGGAAGGCGACGGCGTATTGCTCTTTGAGCGGCTGGCTGAAAGTGTCGAGGCGCTCGCCCTTAGCGACGTCCCACAATTTCACGGTGCGATCGCCGCTCGCGCTTGCCAGCAAACGGCCGGTGGGATCGAAAGCCAGATCGAAGACGGGCCCGTTGTGGCCGCTAAGAATCCGGACTTCCTTCCCCGTGGAGATGTCCCAAAGGCGGATCGTCTGATCGTAGCTACCGGTCGCCGCCAGTTGGCCGTCCGGGCTCATCGCGGCCGTCAACATCGTGTCGCGATGGCCGCGCAGTGTTTGCCGCCGCGTCCAATCGATCGTGCTCCAGAGCGTCAATTCTCCGAAGAGCCCGGGCTCGCCCGATGCTGCGTAAAGGAGCGAACCATCGCTCGAGAAGCCGACCGCATTCACGGTGGCGGTCAATTCGCGTAACGCGCGCAACTGCGTTTGCCCTACGGCGGCGAAAATAGTGACGTTCCCGTAACCGCCGGCCGCGATCAAGGTGCCGTCGGGTGAATAGGCCAGCGCGTTGATCGGCTTTCGGGGCTCGACGTTGGGTTCGATGCGCGGCACGGTGAGCGCGAGCGCCGTGCCGGCAGCCGCGATCGAACTCTTTGCTCCGGACTCGATCCAAATTTTGAGGATTGCGATTTCCCCCGCGTTCGGCGCCGCGTTGCCTTCCGGCGGCATCGTCGGCTTGGCTTTCTTTTCCAGCACGCGAATGAGCCGGCTCTGCTCGGCTTTGCCCGCGACCAGGATGGCGCCATGCTCGCCCCCCCGCAGCACTTGGGCATGGCTCTCGAGAACCAGTCCCCCCTGAGCTTCCTGGGCGTTGTGGCAGCCCAAACAGTACTTGCGGAAGATCGGTGCGACGTCCCGCGCGTAGTCCGGCGCCTTCGACGGTTTCGCCGCGCCTCCAGCGATGGCACGGACGGTGGAAACACCTCCCACAAGCGCGAGGGTCGCAAGAATCGCGAAGCAGCAGGCTGGGGACGATCGTGTGTTGCGCATCAGACGTTAGTGGTTGAACAAGAACTCGTTGCTGCTGAGCACGCTCCAGTAGAGATCTTCGATCGCCTTGTGGCGCAGGCGGACCGACTCGGCGGGAATCGCGCGGATCCGTTTCTCGATCCCTTCCAGAGCTTTTCGACGGGCAGCCGGATCTTTGACCTTCTGAGCCGCGGCAATTCGCCGTCGCAAGTCCGCGAGGGCGGGGACGCGATCGCCGTCCTCGACCTCGGCCAGCGCGGCTGTGAGTTTTTCCCGCTCGGCGGGCGTGGGCAGCCGCGACAACGCCGCCAGGTACAGATCCTCGACGATTGTGCCGTCGTCAGCCGCCAGCAGATGATCGATGCGATTGCCGCTCGCCGCAATCTTGGCGTTGAGCGTATCTCCGTTGGTGAGATGCAGGACCTGCGACATGCTCGGTTCGTTGGAGCGTTCGCACTCGCAGGTGATCAGCCGCTCGGGACGGCCAAATACGCCGAGGAAATACGAGTCAGCTTCCGAGTCGGCCAGCTCGAGCGCCCGCGTCCCGGGTCGCTGTCCCTTGAAGAGGGTTGGCGAACCGGTCACCTGCGACAACGCATCCAACAGTACCTCGGCTTTGAGCCGTCGCGCGTAAAACCGCGAATAGAACCGCTCGTCTCCTTCGTTTCCCGGCTGTGTGGCGCTGGCGCGCTGATAGGTGGCCGAGGTCAGAACCTTCCGCATCAGGGCTTTCAAGTCGTAACCGCCATTGGCCAGTTCGTCCGCCAAAGAAGTCAGTAGCGGAGCGTTGCTGGGCGGGTTGGTGAGCCGCATGTCGTCGACGGCTTCGACGAGCCCGCGGCCCATGAAGTTGGCCCAGACGCGATTCACGATCGAGCGGCTGAAATACGGATTCTTGGCATTCGTCAACCAGTCGGCGAGGACAGTGCGACGATCGATCGTCGAATCGAAGGAGACCGCGGCAGCATCCAGCGGTCTCGGTAATTGCGGGTGGCCTGTCCGCGGCTGGATCAATTCGCCGCTGTCGGCGACGAAGATGATCCGGCTGTCGTTGCCATCCTTTCCGCGGACCCGCGCGAAGAGATTGGCCATTCCGTAATAGTCGTCGTTGGTCCACTTCTCGAGCGGATGGTCGTGGCAATGGGCACACTGGATCGACATGCCGAGGAACGCCATCGAGACGGTCTCCGCCATCTCCTGCGGGTCTTCGTGCATCGCGTAGAAGTTGGCCGCCCCGTTTTCGAGCGTGCTGCCGCGCGCCGTCACGATTTCCTGGACGATGCGATCCCAGGGCTCGTTTTCGGCAACCCGTTTGCGAATCCATTTGGAAAATGCCTGGACACCGCTGGGACGCAGTCGCGCCGCCGACACCAGCAGCAGATCGGACCACTTCGACGACCAGTAGTCGACGAACTCAGGGCGCGTGAGGAGCCGCTCGGCCAATCGCACGCGCTTGTCCAGCCGAGGGTCCGCGACAAAGTCTCGGGCCTCCGTGACGCTGGGCAGCAGCCCGATCGTATCG
Organism: Planctomycetaceae bacterium; assembly: GCA_035623955.1. Taxonomy (GTDB): domain Bacteria; phylum Planctomycetota; class Planctomycetia; order Planctomycetales; family Planctomycetaceae; genus DASPSM01. Next base: position 2,957 of record DASPSM010000068.1, on the reverse strand, counting down.
AGGCTGGCCCGGCGAAGGTATTCACTGTCGGAGCAAATCGGCGACGGCGGGATATTGAGTCGCTCGAGCTTCACCAGCACCAGGTCGTCGATCGAATTGCGACGGTCCGCCTTCGCAAACGTGTCGGCCGGTAGCCGGTTTTCGTACGGCACCTGCACTGTGCCCAGGATCGTCTTGCTCAAGTACCAGGCGCTGATCGAGCCTTCGCCGTTCCCCGCCACTTTCAATTTGCCGACGTCATCAACCTGGCAGACCGTTTGATTTGTCGAGGCGAACTTGGCCCAGCTTGTGACGTCTTCGGTATGTCCGTCGCTGAAATGGGCCAGAACCAGCAGCTGTTGCTGATCCCCTTTTTTCAGCATGACGTCTTCCGGGACGATCTCCAGCCGCTCGATCCGCGGATCGCTCGGGGCCGGCGCCGGCTGACCGGCCGCGATCCACTCGGCGAGCACGCGGTATTCGCGCGAATCGACCTTGAACCGCAGCCCCCCTTTATGCGGGATCGCGCCCGACGGCTTGAGGAGGACCAGGCTGTGTCCCGGGTCGCTCGGCACAATTCGCCGGCCCCCGGCCTGGCGCGTAATCGCCAAAAAATCGGCCGGCGGATCGTAGCCGCGCAGCGAGAGTTTGAATCCGTTTTTTCCCGCCGCTGCCCCGTGGCAAGCGCCCGAATTGCAGCCGGCTTTCGTCAGCACCGACTGCACGTGGTTGCGGAAGCTCCACGGTTCGTCCACCTTTTGACGTTCGACCATCACGTCAATTTGCGCCGAGTGATCCTTCCAGCGCGCTCGAATGACGGCCTTGCCGTCACTGACGGGGATTGCCACCGAGTTGCTGACCCGCACGACCTTCGGATCGCTGGATTCGAACACAACGCCTTCCGTTGCCTGTCCGATCCAGCGGCCGTGCTCCTGCCGCTCGACGACGATTGCCTGCCGCGCCTTCGGGCCGTGCAACACGATCGTGCGCGGGAGGATTGCCAACGACTCACTGCCGACAAGGGGCGGTGCAGCGAAAATCCTCTCCGCCTGGCTGGCTCCAAGGAGTGCGGCGAGCGTCAGGACCGCCAGAGCGCCGCGCCCGATTCTCCGCCGAACCCCGATGAACCGCGGGTGTTTTCTCCCAGGTGTGATTAGAGAGCAGATCATCGAAGCGTTGCCTTTCGGCAAACTGAGTGCGGCGGGATGGGGCAAGTTCTCAGGCGGGTTCAAAACAACTCGGTGATTGGCTTCGTGCCCGAGTCCACCAAGGCAAACGGACGGCCGGCTGGGCCGGGGAGCTGGGTTTCCAAGTCCAGCCCCAGGCTGTGGAAGATTGTGGCCACCACTTCGTTCGGCGCGACCGGACGCTCGGCCGGGTACCCGCCGATGGCGTCGCTGCGCCCGACAACTCGGCCTCCCTGCACGCCGCCGCCGGCGAAATAAGTGGTCCAGCATTGCGGCCAGTGGTCGCGGCCGCCAGCCGGATTGACGCGGGGCGTGCGGCCGAACTCGGCGAGGTTGCACACGAGCGTGTTGTCGAGCATGCCGCGCTGATTCAAGTCTTCGATCAACGTGCTGTAAGCCTGATCGTACATCGGCGCCACGACGTCGCGCATCCCTTCGATCGAGGTGAAGGGCTTGGTGCCGTGAATGTCCCAGGTGATTTCATCGAAGACTGTGAGGAAGGTGTTGATTGTGACGAACCGCACGCCCGCTTCGATCAGCCGCCGCGCCATCAGGCAGCACTGGCCGAATCGATTGCGACCATACCGGTTGCGCATCGCCTCCGGTTCTTTATCGAGGTCGAACGCCGAGCGGGCCTGCTTGCTCGTCATGATGCGAAAAGCCGCGTCGAAGTTGCTCTGGAGCAGCTGTTCGTTCTGGCTCGTCTCGAATCGGTTGACCGTGTGCTCCACGAGGTCGCGGAGCTTGCGGCGGCGAGCGAGCCGCACTTCGCCGATCTGTTTGGGAGGCAAGAGATCGGGGACTTGAAAATGGGGCTGCGACGGATCGGCATTGAGGACGAACGGGTCGTACGCCTTGCCCAAGAATCCGGCGTCCTGACCGTGCGGCATGTTGCCCCCCGTGGGGCCCATCGGCTTGGGCAGAAGGATATGTGCCGGCAGATCGCTGCGCCGCCCTCGGAGGTACGACAGCACGCAACCGGCGTGAGGCGTGTTGATACCGCCGGTGAAGAGCCGGCCCGTTTGCAGCATCTGGTGGCCCGTGTCGTGGACGGCCGCCGCCGTGTGGTAGCAGCTGCGAACGAGCGAGAATCGATCGGCGATCCGGGCGTGCTTGGGCAAGATTTCGCTGATCGCGATCTCGGGCGCCGCCGTCGAAATCTGTCGGAATGGGCCGCGGATCTCGGCGGCCGCCTCGGGCTTCATGTCGAAGACGTCGAGCTGGCTCGGCGCCCCCAGATTAAAGATCATGATGACCGAGCGCTCGTCATAATCTTTGGAGACGGCGCCTGTGGCCTTAAGGGCCGTGTAGTCTGCCAGCGACAGTCCGATCGCGCCGAGCGCTCCCGCCTGCAAGAAGTCGCGGCGTGTGAGGCCGTCGCAGGTATGAGTGCTCCCTCGACCGGAAAACTGCAGCATCCGCGCGCTCCGCGTCCCCGGTTGTTCAGCGAGAGAATTCGCCATCCAGCCTGCGAAGTCGATTCAGGCAGGCGGCTCAATTAAGCAACCGTTGATTCGATTTTACTGAGGGCCCGGGGGAGCGACAAGAATTGCGGCGGAACTGCGGGGGGCCGCATCAAGCCATGCGCTGGGTCGCGACGCATTCGAATGAAAGGCGCGCGGCCGTGTTACGGTCGCAAGCCGCTCTCACTCGTGCCTTGCGGTTGATTGAGCACGGGCTCGTTCGCACACAACTCTTCGCGAACGATGTTGAGATCGCGCGGCGCATCAATTCCCAGGCGCACGTTGTTGGGCCCGATTCGCACGATCGTCACGGTAACGTTATCGCCAA
>DASPSM010000044.1:0-4308 GCA_035623955.1 Planctomycetaceae bacterium | reverse complement strand
GCGGGCCCTGGTCGAGGCCGTTCGTTGGGACCGTGCGTGGCTTCGGGACTTCGAAAACGACGAAGTCCGCGTTTCGAGCGACCTCTACGAAGTAATCTCCAGCTTCACTCGTCTGCGTCCGAGCGCCTGATTCGGGTTTTGGACCGATCGTTGGCGCGCGAGCGAACGGCGGCTCTGCCCAATCGACTCCCCTTAGGCGCATTCGCCCTGGATAATGACCCCGGGGCTGCAGGGGGGCGTTGTGAGCGAGAGCCCAGGGCAAACGCGACTGAGAGACGACGCGCTGGCGATTTGGCGCGCGGGGGTCGACGCGGTCGATTCGCAAAGACTGGTCCGCGATTGCGTTCGGGCAGCGGACCGCACGCTTGAGATCTGCGGGCAGTCCTTTCCTCTCGCTCCCGGAGGGCGAATCGTTGCCGTCGGCGCCGGCAAGGCGGGCGCCGGCATGGCAGCCGGATTAGAGCGGGCCCTGGCCGCCTCACCGCTCGCCGATCGGCTGAGCGGCTGGGTGAATGTGCCCGCCGATTGCGTGCGGCCGCTAGAGAAGATCCGCTTGCACGCAGCCCGCCCGGCCGGGGTGAATGAGCCGACAGCAGCTGGCGTTGCTGGTGCCACTGAGATCCTCGGTCGAGTGCGGCAACTATCACGCGACGATCTGTGCCTCGTGCTGATCTCGGGAGGGGCGAGCGCGCTGTTGCCGGCGCCAGTCCCCGGCATTTCGCTGGCCGACAAGCTGGCGGTCACGCGACTCTTGATGTCGGGCGGTGCGACGATCAACGAGCTCAACTGCGTCCGCAAGCACCTGTCGGCGATCAAAGGGGGGAACCTGGCTCGCGCGGCCGGCGAGGCGCGAGTCGTTTCATTGATCATTTCCGACGTCGTCGGCGATCCGCTCGACGTCATCGGATCAGGCCCGACTGTCGCGGATCGCTCGACCGCGGCGGACGCTTTGGCGGTCCTCGAGCGAGTCGCTCGCCAGCGCCGCGACGTGCCGGCAAGCGTTTGGTCCCTTTTGGAAGGCAAGCGCAGTGCGGCGCAGGACCCTCCGCTTCCAACCACCGTTTGGAATTTCGTGATCGGCAACAATGAGACGGCCCTTTCAGCGGCAGCGCTGAAAGCAAAACAACTTGGCTGCGTGGCCTGTTCACTCGGCAGCCGAAACCAAGGGGAAGCCCGCGATGTCGGCGGCGAGCTGGCCCGCTTGATCCGTTCGCTTCGCGACAGTGACGCACCGGCCGCGAGCCGTGTCTGCGTGCTCGGCGGGGGCGAGACGACCGTGCACCTGGCGGCAACAAGCCAGCCACGGCGTGGCGGCCGCAATCAGGAGCTTGTCCTGGGAGCCGTCAAATCGCTCTGGGATGACGGCATGCAGCGATTGGTCGTGCTTTCCGGTGGGACCGACGGTGAAGACGGGCCGACGGATGCCGCCGGGGCAGTAGCGGACGGAGAGCTGATTCGGACCGCACGCAGCCTCGGGCTCGCTCCCGACCCTTTCCTGGCGATTAATAATTCCTACGAGTTCTTCGCGCGGACGGGGGGACTCGTGAAGACGGGGCCAACGCACACGAATGTCATGGACGTCTGGGTAGCGCTGATTGCTCCACCGGGCTAGCGCGCATCCTGAGCAGCAACGCTCGGAAAGCCAGGCCCCCGAGAATCAAGCTGCCGCCCACCCATGTCGAAAGTCCGACCGGTTCGCCCCAGAGCAAATAGACCCAGAGCGGATTCAAGATCGGCTCCAACAGTGTCAACAGCGCGGCATCTTGAATCGGAATCCGCCGCAGCGCGCCGGCAAAGATCACATAAGGCAGCCCCATTTGCACGACGCCGAACACACAAATCACGACCCACTGGAAGGGCGACAGGGCGAGGCTGGCGGTTGCCACCAGCGGCAGCAGCAAGAGGCCGGCCCCCGCATGGCACAGCGCGATGAGCCATGCTGAATCCTCGTCCCGCAGCAGCTTGAGCGTGATGATCACGCCCGCGTAAGACAGACCGCTGCCCAGGGCCAACAGGTTCCCGGCGAAATTGGCCGTGTTCCAATCACCGCCAACGATCCAGCCCAGGCCTGCCAGCGCGCAGGCGAGGGCGATGAGATTCGCGCGGTCCGCCGGTTCTCGTAATACGAAAATACTGAACAGGAAAGCCCAGGCTGTGCTCGTATATTGCAAAAAGATCGCGGCCGCCGCGGTCGTTCGCGTCATGGCCGTCACGAAGAGGAGGTTCATCGCCGCAAACGAAATTACGAACGGCACAAGCATTGGCCGCCAGCGCACGTGCTGTGGCCGGACAAAGATCGCCAGGGCGGCGGCCGCCGCGATCGCGCGAAAGCAGGCCAGGATCGGCCCGCGTCCGGGCTCCGGAATCGCCGCCAGCGGAGGGCTCTTTACGAATGCGCCGCTCGTGCTCCAAAGCAAAGAGGCCAGGACGGCCATCATTCGCCCACGACGCAACGACGCGGCCTGCGATTCGGCTGCCGTCGCCGTTTCGGACGCGGGATCGTCCATCGTCGGATGCCTTAATGCCTGATGCCAAATGCCCAATGACTACGCTTCCCGCGTCCGTCTTTCTTTGTGTCGTCGTGTCTTTGTGGTAATAAAAATGTTTTCGTATTTCAGAAAACGCAGGCCAGAAAGTGCAAAGGTCGCGATGCGGCGGAAATCACTTCTCTGCGTTTTCCTCTGCGTCCTCTGCGGTGAAAATTGGTTTTGTTCATTCGCCCTGGTTCTACGAATGTCTAATGCCAACGTTATGATTTGGCCATGGACCTGCGTGGTTTAGTCAGACGACTCGGCTTCAACCGAGCCCGAGAGGCCGGCACCCACGACGCGGCCGACGGGCGAACACCTCGTGTTTGCGTGCCAGGTGTCCAGTTCCTGGTTCCGATCAACGGCACTTGGGGAACGTTGGCCGAACATCATGCGACCGCTCGTCTGCTCCTGGATCATTACGTCAATCCCGCGACCAATCCCGAAGAAGTCTGTGCCGCAGCGGTCTGGGTTCATGCGGACGGCAAGCCTTGGAACTCGCCAGAAGCTTCGGAATTGTTCGATCACGTCGCCTGGTGGTTACGGGCCGTGACCGCGCTGCTCGCTGGCGAGACGTCAGCATTTATTTGGGCCTGGGAGGAATGTGGCATGCACGCCACGCGCGAGGGCGAGCTCATCATTCTCGAAGAACGAACCCACAACGTTGAGTTCCGTTTGCCACCGGCTTGCTTCGAGCTCAGACGATTTGCCGAAGAGTTGCGGGACGCAACGCGGGAAGGTGCCGCGCTGGAATTGGGGCTCAGGCAATTAGCGGACGAGCAATACCCGGCCGAATGGCGGCGCATCGTCATCGCAACGAAGAGATCGGATGCAGGGCTGCCACCACTTCCCCCCGATGGACCGCCGGACCCCGTCATGGACGACTTCGGCCGCCGGTTGTTCAACGCGTCCGGGCGCCAATCGTTGCGGTTAGGCAAAGAGATCGAGCGGGAGCAGGAGAAACGTCGAAAGGCTGATCCCGAAGGTTTTGCCCGGCAGGAACAGGCCGATCACCTCCGGCAGATCCTGCAGATGCTGCCCGAAGGTGAGCTGTCAGCCGCATGGCTGCAACTTTCGGCGGCACTTGACCTGAAGAACTGAAAGAAAACATTTCACCGCAGAGGACGCGGAGGAAATCACTTCTCTGCTCTGCGTTTTCCTCTGCGTCCTTCGCGTCCTCCTCGGTGAAAATGCTTTTGTTCATTAACTGCTTTCCAAATGCCAAATGCCTTTAAGTCGCGGCGTCCCTCGGCCCGCACCGTATAACTCTTCAGAAGTCGACCCGCACGCCGCAGATTACTCTTGGCCGAACAAGGATCTCGGAGCAGGGTATGTTACGCGACCGTCGGCGACCACTGCGCCGGGCGTTAGAACGTGCGGCTTGAGCTGGCCGTCCGGCATGATGTGTTCGACAGTCACGCCTTGAGCCGCCAGATAGTCGCTGACGATTCGGCGATGGCACTGCCACCACAGTCCCTCGGCGCACATCATGGCCGTCGGCCGCGCCGATGCCTCCTGAATGAGCGTTTGGATGCCGGCCTGGAATTCCTCGGTCTGCATGTAATCCGCGTAGTTGCGGAAGCTCGCGTTCCGCCAGGCGAGGTTGTCAGGCGTCTCAGTAGTTGTCGCCTTGCGCCGCCCACCCAGCGCTTCAATCCACCTGTAGGCGATACCATGACGCGCCAAAGCCTCCTGCAGAGCTTCGCGATTAAAGTGCGGATGCTTGCGCGAACCAGGAAATCGCCGAATATCGGCCAACTGCTCGATCGAATGCCGCTGT
>DASPSM010000043.1:0-9878 GCA_035623955.1 Planctomycetaceae bacterium | reverse complement strand
GCAAACACGCTCGGGTATCCGCTGCTCGTCGTCGCGCGGCTGGGGTTGGGGACGATCAATCACACGTTGCTGACGGTCGAAGCCGCTCGGAGCCGGGGCCTCGCCGTCGCCGGGATCGTGCTCAACGAGGCCGAGCCGCTTGCGTCGCTCGAGGGAACCGAAGAGAATCCCGTCGAAATCGAGCGGCGGACTCGGGTCCCCGTGCTCGGAATTCTCAGACACGGCCGGGCGTTGCCGACGCGGACGGATGGCACCCCGGTTTCAATCGACTGGGCAAGCCTGGCCCGATGCCCGTGATCAAGCTCGTGCTTTTGATCCCGACGCTCGACCGCTCCGGAGCGGAAAAGCAGTTCACGCTGCTGGCCACGCACCTGCCCCGCGACGAATTCGACGTTCACGCCGTGGCGCTCACCCGCAGCGGTCCCTACGAGTCGCTGCTCTGCGACGCCGGCGTACGCCTGACGGTGCTCAACAAGCGGCTGCGGATCGACCCCTTCGCGCTGTGGCGGCTGAAATCACTCCTCGACGCCGAGCGGCCCGACATTCTGCATTCCTGGATCTTTGCCGCCAGCGCTTACGGGCGGCTCGTCGCGGGGGGCCGGACGCGCCCCAAGGTCATCGTCTCGGAACGGTGCGTCGATTCGTGGAAAAGCGGCTGGCAGCTGTGGCTCGACCGGCAACAAATCGGCCGCACAGCTCGGCTCGTGGGAAATTCGGCAAGCGTGGCCGAATTTTACCGCGGCTTGGGCGTGCCGGCCGAAAAGATCACGGTGATTCCCAACGCCGTCGAGATCCCCAGCGCAGCGCCTGCCGACCGCGATCGAGAGCTGGCCGAGTTTCAGATTCCGCCCGGATCACGAGTGGTCGGCTTCGTGGGGCGGCTGGCCCCGCAGAAACGGGTCAAAGACATCATCTGGGCCATGCAGCTTCTGCAGCAGCTGACGGACCGCGTGTACCTCCTTTTAGTGGGCGAAGGTCCCGAGCGCAATGACCTCATCGCGCTGGCCCGCCATGTCGGCTGCGAGCATCTGATCCGCTTCGTCGGCTACCGCGAGGACGCGGCGCGATTGATCGGCCTGTGCAACGTCTTCTGGTTCGCGAGCGAATTCGAAGGGATGTCCAACAGCGTCATGGAAGCGATGGCTGCCGGCGTGCCGGTCGTCGCCAGCGACATCCCGCCAAACCGAGAACTGGTCGTCGACGGCCAGACGGGTTATCTGGTGCGCGTCGGCGACAGCGTCGGCATGGCCCAATTCACCGATCGAATCCTGGCCGACAGGTCGCTCGCCCAAAGGCTGGGCGCCGCCGGCCGCGAACGCATGCGGGCCAACTTCAGCCTGGAGCGGATGGTCGCTGCCCATGCCGAGCTTTACCGAGAAGTCCTCCGGAATTAGCGCGACAAAGCCTCAGGTGATGCGGCGGTTCTCCGTGTCCCGTCCGGGTAGGTCCCGCTTGCCGAGCGGGACCTGGGGTCGGCTGCGAGGTCCCGCCCGACAGTCGGGACCTACAGGTGTCCGATCGTGTCCCTTCCCGAGTAGGTCCCGCTTGCCGAGCGGGACCTGGTGTCGCGTGCGAGGTCCCGCCCGGCAGTCGGGACCTACAGGTGTCCGTCCGTGTCCCGTCCCAATTTGAAACGCATCAAGAGCGGAGGATCGCCACCACGATCAGCGCTCCCGCCGCGATTGAGACGACTACGGCGGCGACCAATACGGGCGCCGTACGCCGCATGTGATAGTAAGTGCGCCACGTGCCGATCGTCGCCGCTACGCCAAACGCAGGATCCACGCACCATTGGCCGCGCTTCATGCCGACGTCCTAGCCACCCGGCGAGATGGTTGGCGTCATCGTGCGTCCTTTCGGTTGGGGAAACAAGAAAAATCTTGGTATGCTTTTAGTTGCGTCTGAGCGCATCTCAACCGATCGCGCAAGCCCGAAAGAGAAGTGCCCCAGATGAGAACCGTCAGCGCGGCAATAATCGTCCTGGCTGGTGTCGTCTGCCTCTCAATTGGCGCGATGATCCCCGAGCCGCCCCCAACACTTCAGTTCGATGCGGGCGGGATTTCACTCACCCCGCCTCTGCTCACGACGCATTCGGCATTGATGTTCGTCGGTGGGTTGCTGGCCGTCGCGGGCATAATCGCCTGGGTCTGGCTGCTACGTCGGGGCGAGGGAAAGCCGCAAGTCTAGAACGCGCGTGACCGAGCTGATCACCTCTTGACCGCCCGGTTGAACGACCAGCCTCGGGTGATGCGGCGGGTCTCCGTGTCCCCGTCTCGAGCAGGCCCCCCGCGGGACCTGGTGTCGCGTGCGAGGTCCCGCCCGGCAGTCGGGACCTACAGGTGTCCCGTCCCGTTCGTGCCGGTGAGGCGCCGCCTTGCATCTCTTTTGATTCGCGGCGGGGATCCTTTCCAAGCGAATAGTAGCGGATCGTGCCGCGGGGGAGCTGAGCGCCGGAACGGGGGGGGTGGTCAACAATCTCGTTGGTCAACTACCTATTGAAAGCCCTATTGAAAGTAGGTGACCAGACCACACCCGGCCACCCGGCACGGGGCTTTGCGAGTCGCGCGTCAGAGGGGGTGGGTCACCAATTTTGCGGGTCATCTCCCTTATTGAAAAATCGTGACCCGACCCACCGTTTTCGGATACCAAGTGCCTTCCCAATCGCGACTTAGAGTGGGTCAACTTCTTGGCGCTGGGTCAACTTCTTTTCTGAGGAAGTTGACCCACCGAACAACAGCGCAGACCGTGTCCGCCGTTGACAAAAGGCGCGAATCCGCCTTCGCGGTGAGCAAAAAACTCCCTATCTCCATTCAGCCATAAAAGGCCGATTCGTCCAATAGCAGTTTCTTGGAATTCTCGCTCGCATCCGTGACCGCCGGTCGAAACGCTGGCGCACGCATCAGCGACTACGGCTTCTGCCCCAGTTCGAGACACAGCAGCGTGTTTTCGTCGCGCAGATAGGCTTTGGTCCCCACCACCACCGGGCTAGGCCAGGCGGGATATTTGATGTCTTTGAAGGAGGCGCGGGCCAGCTCCTTGTATCCCTGCGGCGAGAGCTGGGCCAGGGCCAGCGTGCCGCGCTCGCCGAGCACGAGGAAACGATCGCCCGCCTGCGTCAGCGATCCTCGTCCAAAGTAGGGAAAGGGGATGACTTCGCCCGTCGCGCGGTTCATCACTTCGCCGGTTCGGGGATCGACGCCGAACTGATCGGTGTTGCCCTCGTAGCCGCGAGTCGACCAGACGACCTTGCCGGTGGCGACGTCGAGGCAGCGAAGCTCCCCTTCGGGCTCGTGCCGGCCGCTGAATCCGTAAAGATAACCGTCGCGGAAAATCGGGGTAGACCAGTGCGCGAGCAGGTTCGTCCGATTCCGCCACAGCACCTTGAAGCTGTCGCCCCCCGGCTGGACCTCCAGCAGCGCCGAGCCGACCTTGTAGGCGGCCGAGATAAAGATCTTGTTGCCGATCACGACGGGCCGAGCCGCGGTCACCGATTCGTAATCGCGTGAACAGAACCAGTATCGGAAGTTGACGTGGCCGTCGCGGGGATCGAGCGACACCAGCCCTTGCCGCATCAGGCAGAGGATCTGGCGTTTGCCTTGGATCGTGGCCGCGATCGGCGACGAATAGCTGACCACCATTTCCTCCCCCGTCCAGCGATAGTTGGGCTGGTTGGGCCAGTCGGTCTCGATTCCGTCCCAAGTCGACTTGCCGACGCTCTGCCAGGCGACCTCGCCCGTCGCCCCCCGAAAGGCGACGACGCCCGAGTTGGGCTGGCCGCCCACGAGCACGATCAGCAGATCGCCTTCGAGAATCGGCGTGCAACCGGTGCCGAAGAAGTGCTGCGGGACGCCGAAGTCTTTGGAAACATCGCGGGCCCAGACCTGCTTGCCGCCGTCGAGCTCCAGGCACAGCAGCTTTCCCTCAGCGCCGAACGTGTAGCAGTACTTGTCGGACAACAGAGGCGTGCAGCGCGGGCCATTGTTGTAGCCGTACGGATCGGTGAAGTTGCTCTCGTAGGCGACTTTCCAAACGCGCTCGCCGGTCTCTGCGCGCAGGCACTCGACGATCGAGTCGTTTCGCTGGCGATGGTGGACGACGAGCCTGCCGGCGCGGATTGACGGCGCGGAATAACCAGCGCCGATCTGCTTGCTCCAGACGATTGGCGGTCCGCCCTTCGGCCAATGGTCAGCGAGGCGCGCGTCGACCGTGACGCCCGTTCCGGACGGACCGAGAAAGGCAGGCCAATCGACGTTGCTTCGACCATTTGAATTGGCGCCGCCCGCGCTTTTGGATTGAGGCATCGCGAGAGAGGCAAACCAGCAGCTGACGCCCAAACTCAGCAGGCCGCACAAAACGAGCCGAACGATTGCACGCGGGCAGTCGTCAAACCGCGGTCTCACGATGCGTCCCCTCAGGGCTCGAGCCGGTACACGCGAAACGTCTCGTTTGAGTACACCGGTTCGAAGTTAAACGGCCCCAGCCGCCGAGCGATGATGTGCGTGATTCCCCGGCGCCGCAGGGCGTCAACTTCAGCGAGCGAGTATCCGTCCGGCAAGCTCGCTTCCGACCATTCCCGCAGAAAGACCAGGCGGTTGTTCCACTCGAGAATGCCCGGGCCGTCCTGCGGGCAGTCTTTGAAGCTGACGAACTCCGCCCGCTGAGCGTACCACTTGAAAGCCCAGCTTTCCTGCACGGGCGTGAGAATCAGTGCATTGTCGGGCGTGTTGGCCAGCGTCCAGCGACAGACATCCCGCCAGTCGGCCAGCTCCTCCGCATCGAACGTCGGCCGGGCATCGTCGGCCGGCTGCCAGACCGTGGCGAGGGCAGGGATTCCGCAGGCCAGCCACAGCAGGCTAACGCCCAGTCGCCGTCGGGCACCGTGCCAGCGGCAGACGAATTCGCACGCTCGACGCATCAGGCCGGCAACGGTGATTGCGACAGCGATGGGGAGCATCGCGTCGACCAGTCGAAATGGATAGAGCTTGAGGAACTTCCACCGCAGCGCGACGCCGATCAGCCAGGGAAACGAATAGTTGCGGACGTTTTCCTCCGGTCCGTGTCTCCAACCGACGATCAAGCCGCAACACGCGATCAGCCCGCTGGCGACCACAAACCACAGGAACCAGCTCTCCGCGCTGCGACGGGCCATGAACCAGCGGCCAACCAGCCAGACAACCGCCAGGCAACCGTAGATGTCCCAAGCCTCCGCGGCGAAATGCTTTGGATCGAGGTGATGGGCCAGCCGGTAATAGACCTGGATGTAATCGGCCTCGAACGAGCTCCCTTCGGTGGCCCGGATTCCGGCGACGACGCCCGGGACAGCCAAGAGGACGGCACTCCCGAGACCGGCAGCGATCCAGCGCGCGAGCCCGCGCGCTGGATCGCCATCGAAGAATCGGCGCTTAAACAGCGACACAACAAGCGACGCAAAACTCGCGCAGGCGAGTCCCCAGATGCCGACTACTGGATGAAAACTGATCGCGATGCCGAAGAGAATTCCTGCGATCAGCAGGGAGCGTCCGTGTCGCGATTCGATTCCGTCGAGGCAGCAGGCCATCGCGGCAAACAGCAATCCGTAGGCGATGACTTTCGCCTCGATGCCGCCGATCAGCCATTCGCCGCTCAGATTGCCAGCGTAGGCGGAAATCGAGAGGAAGACCCAAGCGGCCCAAAGTGGCGGCCAGCGAGCCGGCACGAGCGCGTGGACGAGGAGGGTCCAGCCGGCGGCGAAAATCAGCAGGCCAACCAGTCGTCCAATGACGGCCGTCGCGTCGAGCGAGAACCAGCGGGTCAGCAGACCAAACGTCTGAAAGAAGACAACGTGCGCGTTCGAGGAGGCCAGGAAAAAATCACGCGCGCACCAGTCGGGATCCCAATAATGCTTCGCCTTGCACAGATAGTGCGGCTCGTTCGGGGCGGGAATCGGATATCGCGCGAACGAGCTGATCGCGAACGACGCAAAGACGGTGGCCGTCACAATCGCCCGCACCCGGAGGTTTGGTCCAGCAAACGCGGGCTCGTGGGCCGCCGCCGCATAACGTAAAGGCACGGTCCCTATTTCTTCTTCCCGGCCGCCTTCTGGGCTCTTTTGTTCTGGGCTTTCTTGCCGGCGGCCGCTTTGGTCGAGGCCTTCTTCGCGCTCTTGGCGGGCTTCTTTCCCGCAGCCTTGCGTGCACCGGAACCCGATTTTTTGCCCGCCTTGTTGCCGAAGACCTGGTCCCAGTTCTGCCAGAATTTCGGCGTGGTTCCCGTGCGCACGATCGGTCCGCTCATCGGTGTCGTCTCCTCGAAAATTGTTCCATCAATGCCGGCGCGATTGTTTGCAAAGTCGCGGCAAGCTGTCAAGCGCGGGCGGTTGGGGCGCTTTCGGTGCAAATCCGTGCGGCGTCGAACCTTGGCCTCGCACGTGGCGGCGAGACGCGAACCAAGCGGTCGTTCTCGATGTCTGTCCATCTGTCGATTACGTGTGAATACCCCGTGGATGCGAACTGACCTGGCCGCTAGAATGACCCCGCTCTACTCAGCCGCAGCCGGTGGCCCGGAGACCGAAGCAATGGATGCGTTCGGCTCCGCAGAGCAGTCCCGCTGCGCCCTGTTACAACAAGGAAGTGTCTCCCTGAAAGCTGCCCCGAAAAAAGATGCGGCCACGGCGCGCGCCAATCCGCTGATCGCCCGCTACGAAACGATCCTCAAGCGCCAGGAACTGGTCTGGGTCTCGCGTCGACCGTTTTTGCGCTGCCTGGGAACGGGAGGACAGGGAATTGTCTTTCTGAGCCAGCGGCAGGGAGCCGACGACTTCCAGCGTCGCGTCGCGCTCAAGGTTTTTTCGCCCGCCCCTTATGCCGACGTGGCCAGCTACGAAACCGAAATGGGCCGGATTGCCAGCGTTGCTGCGCGAGTCGCTCGAATTCAGCAGGACAACCTGGTCGACGTCCACAACTTCATCAAGCACCGCGGCATTCGGTTGCTGGAGATGGAATGGGTCGACGGATACGACCTGCAGCGCCTGTGTCGTCCGCGCGTGTTCGAGCAAATCCGCTCGCGCGTTTCGGCCGAGCGCTGGGAGTACATCAACGACTTCACCGTGACTCACGGCAAGCAGTCGCTGCGATTCAAACCGGGAATCGCGGTCTCGGTGCTGCGCGGATGCCTGGCGGCCGTGGCGGCTTTGCATCGAGACGGGATCGTGCACTCCGACCTCAAGCCGTCGAACATCATGCTCAAGCGCACGGGGAGCACGAAAATCATCGACGTCGGCTCGGCGTTCGATTTATACGATTCGCCGCCGTCGGGACGCTGCACGCCTGCCTATGCCGCACCAGAAGTGCTGGAGGGGCAGCCGGGCTCGCCCCAATCCGATCTGGCCAGCTTGGGCTACGTGCTATTGGAGATGCTCCGCGGCGAACAGCCGTTTGCGGGTAAGTCGCGGTTCGCCGAGCTGCTGCGCGCGAAGAAGGAGATCCTCGCGCGGCTGCCCAAGCTGTTGCCTCCCGAAGAGTTCGCGTATAGCGAACTGTTGATCAAGCTGATCCGTCGGCTGGTCGACCCCGATCCGGCACAGCGGTTTCCCAGTGCGGAGGCTGCCGATTTGGCGGAGGACGGTGCGGCCGAGTTCCTGCGCCAGCTCGTGAAGGGGGACCTCGCGAGCGAGTACCAGGCGGACGTCCGCCAGTGGGTCGAGGACATCGAGCAGAGCGGCGGCGTCGGCGAGGAGGAACGTGCTTCTCCGCCTTTGCCTGGAGAATGCACGCTCTCGCTGGTCACGCTTCATCCTCTCGATGTCGAACTGACCGGCTGATCCACCGCAGCAAGATCCGCGTGGCGCGAAGTTTCTCGAGGTCTTGCGTTCGCGGTGTATCTACGCACAAACCTAGTGGCCACAAGATCTTATATTCACACACTTGTGCGCAGACGGCAGTGAATGGGGGCTAGCGACTCGGCGAGATCCGCTTGTCAGTCTTGCATTTAAGCTCCGCGTCGGTTCCTTGACACCATTTCTGGGCGTCTGTACAAACAAAAATCGATGCCCGATTTAGGGAGATCGGACGGGTATCGGAAGCTTCCTTGAGCCGCCTCGCGATCCGACCCGACACCTGTCTTCGTTCGTGCCGGTCGAATTTGCGTAACAGTTTACACATCAAGGCTTTACAGCGCACGCTCGAACGCTGACAGTTCGTGGCCGCCGTTCGACAACTCCCAAGCCTGCCTTTCCGGCCTGCCGAACGAGAGCGTAGGGGATTCAATGGCGAAAAAACCGGTCGCGACTAAGCGTGTTCCGAAGCCTTCGGAGACTAATAAGAGGAAGCCTAGCCGCCCTGTCTCGCGTCTGCCCAAGCAATCCCCAGCCAAAGCGCTGGTCAAAAAACCGTCAGTTCAGCGGAATGGTCAGGCGTCGGCAGCGGGAAAGCCGACCGGCGACTCTCGGAAATCGACGACGGCGCTCGCGGCTTCTTTGCGGAATCTCGACCGCCAGCTCTTGCAACTCATCAACAAGCGGGCCGAAGCGACGATCCGGCTGATCGAGAGCGCCCCCGACCGAAGCGCGGCCCTGTTCGATCTCCGCGGGGACGACTTGCTTTGGCAGGAGTTGACCGCTGCGAATCCCGGACCGCTGCCCATGTCGGCAGTACGAGGAGTCTTTCGGCAGATCCTGAGCGCCTCGCGGCAGAAGGTCAAAACGCACCGCGTCGCCTATCTGGGGCCGCAGTTCAGCTTCACACATCTGGCAGCAATCGAACGCTTCGGAGAGTCCGCCGACCTGATTCCGGTCAGCACCATCGCGTCGGTATTCGAGGAGGTCAATCGAGGCCACGCCGACTACGGGCTCGTGCCGATCGAAAACAGCACCGACGGTCGGATTGTCGATACGCTCGACATGTTTACGCGGCTCCCGCTGCGAATCTGCGGCGAGGTGCAGATTGCCGTGCACCACAACCTCTGCTCCAAGTCCCCCCGCAGCGAGATCACGGAGATTTACAGCAAGCCGCAGGCACTCTCTCAGTGTCGCGAATGGTTGTCGCGGAATATGCCGCAGGCCCGCCTGATCGAGGTCACGAGCACGTCGACGGCGGCCCAGCTGGCTCGCGACAAACCGGGCGTGGGTGCCGTCGCCAGTCGCCAGGCCGCTGTGGAATACGACCTGCAGGTCGTCGCCGAAAAGATCGAAGACAACGCGAACAACATCACCCGCTTTGCGGTGATCGGCGACCAGCCGACCAGGCCTTCGGGGCACGACCGGACGGCCGTCTTGCTGCAAATCCCGCACGAGCCGGGTTCGCTTTCCGACGCTTTGCAATCGTTCAAGCGGAACAAGCTCAATCTCAGTTGGATCGAGTCGTTTCCGCTGCGGGGGCCGGAGACAGGCTATCTGTTCTTCATCGACTTTGAAGGTCACGTCAACGATGCCCGCACGAAGAAGGCCCTCGAAGAGCTGGGCCGCCGGGCCATCCGCATGGAAGTGCTCGGCTCCTACCCGCGGAGCGAGCCGGTGGAATGAGCGAATCGTCTCGACGCAAGCTCGTGGCCGGCAACTGGAAGATGAACACGACCCGGGCGAGTGCCGTCGAATTGGCGCGGGGCGTGGCGCAGGTCTCAGCGGGACGCGGCGACGTCGAAGTCCTTGTTTGCCCCCCGTTCCCGTATCTTTGCGCCGCGAAGTCGGCGCTCGAGGGGAGCGCGGTCGAGCTTGGCGCGCAGGATGTCTACTTCGAGCCGCCCGGGGCCTACACCGGCGAAGTCGCGGTCAGCATGCTGATCGACGTCGGCTGCCGCTACGTGATTATCGGACACAGCGAACGCCGTCACGTCCTGGGCGAGACCGACACGCTTTTGAATCTGAAAGTGTCCGCGGCGATTGCCGGCGGCCTCGAGGTCATCTT
>DASPSM010000041.1:0-2970 GCA_035623955.1 Planctomycetaceae bacterium | reverse complement strand
CTCGCCCCCTCACCCCCAGCCCCTCTCCCGCGAGGGGAGAGGGGGGAAAGGCGCCAGCGTCTGGGCGAGTTCCCACAACAAAGCGTTGCCTCCAAATCCTCTCCCCTCTCCCCGCATTGCGTCCGCGCCGGCGGTTACCACCGAAGCGGCGGACGCCGACAAGGCGGGAGAGGGGCTGGGGGTGAGGGGCAGCCGCTTAGTCGGCCGGCTCGATCGTGCAGGTCGGAAGCTTAATCCGAAGGTCCGCCCGGTCCTTTTTCGAGAAGGACTTCGGCAGCACCAGGCGCTTGAGCGTCGTGACCTCGGCAATCGCACTGGCCCGTTCGGGCGGAATTGTTTTGACCGACGCCAGGTCTAGTTCGGAGATTTGCAGCTTTTTATCGGGCAGGTCCTTATTGTCCGGCAAGTCTTTGACCGCCTCGAGAAACTCCTCGTGACCCACCAGCTTGACTCGGCCGCGATGCGTGAGCGCCCACTCGGCAAGCAGGCGGTGCGAACGCTTCTTGAGGAAGCCTCTCTCTTTGTCGTAGACGGCGTAGGTTTTTTGATCCTCGCCGGGAGTCACCTCGATCATGCCGATCGTCGCCGGGCCCTGCTCCCCCTCGCGAACGGAGAGCGTGTTGGAGCCCTCCTTCAATTCGATCGGTTGTTTGAGCTGGTCTTCGGAGATTTCCTGGCCGTTGATCAGGGCCTTGGCCTTGCCGCTTTCGAGCGCCGTCCGCGTTTGCGAGCTGACTTTCACTTCGTCGGCGCTGGCTTGCTGCTTCATCATGGTGGTGATGAGCCCCCAGGTCACGCCGAAACCCGCGATGACGACCAGCACGGCAGTCACCAGCATCCACGGGGCGATCACGATGCCGCGGCCCGGCGCCGGCACCGCGTCGATGCCGGGCATCGTGGCCGTGCGATCGGGTGGGGGAAGCACGACGCCCGTCGGCCGGCCGGCGGTGTACGCGTCGAGCGCGCGAACGACTTCGGTCATCGAGGCGAAGCGCTCCTCGGGCCGCTTGGCGATCATCTTGAGGCAAATTGCCTCGAGCGCCGGGTCGATGCCGGGCTTGACCGCCGACGGCTTGCGCGGCGCCGAGCCGATGATCTGCCCCATCACCGCCGCGATCGAGCCTTTGAAGGGAACTTCGCCGGTCAACAGCTCGTAGAGGATGATGCCCAAGCTATAGATGTCGCAGCCCGGGCCCATCCGCTCGGCGTCCCCCTCGACCTGTTCGGGGGACATGTAGGCCGGGCTGCCCATCAGCATGCCGTCCTGCGTGAGCCGCGAATCCTCTTTGTTCAGCCGCCGTGCCAGGCCGAAATCCATGATGATCGGCTCGTCGTGCGCGTCGATCATGATGTTGGCCGGCTTGAGGTCGCGATGAATCACGCCCTGCTTGTGGGCCACCTCGAGCGCCCGGGCCAGCTTGAGCACAAAGGTCGCCGCCGCGCGGCCGTCGAGCGGACCCCCTTCGGCAAGCACTTCCGACAGGGGCCGGCCTTCGATGTAGGCCATCGACAAGTAGCGGATGCCGTCGATCTCGCCGACGTCGTACACGGGGCACAAATTCGCGTGCCGCAGCAGGGCGGCGGCGCGGGCCTCGCGATAAAACCGCGCGGCCAGCTCTTCGTCGCCGTCGTCGGTGAATTTTGGAATCTTGAGCGCGACGGGCCGCTCGAGCTGCGTGTCGTCGGCCAGGTAGACCGCCCCCATGGTCCCCTGTCCCAGGCAGCGCGCGACGCGATAGCGGCCGAACTTCTCCGGCAGCTCGCACGAGCGGACGGGAGTGAAAACGGGTGGAATCGTCGTCTGAGCGGAGCGCGGGCGGTATTCGGTCCCGTGATCGGTGGGCGGGGCGGAGGTCGACGTGTCGCTTTCGACCGGAACGGGGGTCTGGCCGCCGGAATCATCGCCGGCGAAGTGCGAGCGCAGCGCATCGGCGAGCGCCGGATGGCGCGAAAGCAGGTCGTCGAGCGCAATCGATTCGCCGGCCGCGCGGCGACGGGAATAATCCGCGAGCACCTGATCGAGACGCGAATCCGACGACAGATGGGACGGGCCCGGCTCGCCCATCGCGAGTCCTTGTGAATCGTTGGGAGACGACAATCTGGGAGCTGCGTCTCTGATTCAAGCAGTTTCGCCGGATCGATGCAACGGGGATGATGAACGGCCGATGAGGGGCGGACAGGGAACCCCTCGGGCCCAAGCTCCGCTTGGGACCGCACTTCCCCGTAGCTCTGCTTCGCGGCATTATGGCAGTATGACCCGCTCGCGCTATCGCTTCTTCGAAACCGAATATCCTTACTTACTCACCAACACCATCGTCGGCTGGCTTCCCGTCTTCAACCGCGCTGAAGCGGTCAACATCATCTACGATTCCTGGCGCCACTGTCAGCGCGAGCGCGGCCTGTTGATCTTGGGATACGTCATCCTCGAAAACCATCTGCATCTGATCGCGTCGGCGCCAGAGCTGCCGACCGTGATACAGAACTTCAAGTCCTTCACGGCCCGCTCGCTCGTCGATCTGTTGGAACGCCGATCGGCAACGATGCTGCTCCGCCAGCTACGGGCGCACAAGCTTCGACACAAGACCGACAGCGCCTATCAGGTCTGGCAGGAGGGTCATCACCCGGAGCAGATCAGGACCGAGGAGATGATGTGGCAGAAGCTGGAATACATTCATAACAATCCCGTGGCGCGTGGCTACGTCGACGATCCGCTGCACTGGCGCTATTCGAGCGCGCGGAATTACGCGCGGTTGCCGGCGCTGATCGACGTGGTGACCGACTGGCGGTGAACGGTCGTTGGAACCGAAGCGGAGCTTCGGGGAAGTGCGGTCCCAAGCAGAGCTTGAGGGTGTCCGGGAATTGGATTGAGCTAAACCCAAGGGCCTCCGGGCGTTTATGTTTTTTCTGCCAAGAAGAAACTAAACGCCGCAGGAGGGCCCAAGGATGGGAACTCGTGCCAAGGCCGGCACG
>DASPSM010000026.1:0-5288 GCA_035623955.1 Planctomycetaceae bacterium | reverse complement strand
AGCCGTTGCCCGACTCGAGCCGCTCCATCACTTCGTCGCGCATCGACTTGGCGGTGATCGGCGGGTTGACCTTGATCGGCAGCTTCGACTTGGAAGGTGCGGCCTTCGAAGTATTGGTAGCCCCCGGAGCGGGGGCGGGGGCTTTTTTCTTCGCTTTGTCGCGACCTTTTTCGGGGGGCGGATCGTCGTCCTCCTCTTCCTCGTCGGTCTCGGCTTCGTCCACCTCATCGTTCGTCGGCGGGCGACGGCGGAACATGCGACCGATCATCCGGAAGGGAAAGAAGAGAACGGCAAACATCAGCCAAACGAGTGCCAGCTCGCCGGCGATCAACAGGCCGGCCGCGACGCACGTGGCGATGACGATCGTGATCCCCTCGGGCGAGAAGTATTTCTCCAGAATGGCCAGCCCCAGCGCGCCGGCATATCCGCCGCTGCCCACGACGTTCGATCCGCTCAACTCGGCGGCGAACCGCGTCAGCAGCATGCACACGCCCGACAGGCCCAGGCAAATGCCGAACAGCCGCACCAGGTGGTCGGTCGGCCCGTTGCGGATGAACATCCGCAGGTCCATCGTGAAGAGCGAAAAGACCAGGAAGAAGGCCCCGAATCCGAACATCGTGTGCAGGTAATAAGCGGTCTGGGCGCCGTAAGGGCCGCAGATATTTAGAGGAGTTTGACGCGCCGGAAAGACGATCCGTCCGGGGGGATCGACCGGGTCATAGCTCCAGAGGCACACGGCCAAGAAGACGCAGAGCGCCAACAGGCCCAGTGCGAAGAGATCGGTTCGGAGACGACGCAAGTCCATCGGGCAGATTCCAGCGGAGCGTCAGCGCTCGACGGCTTTGGCCGGCGCGCACTGCGAGCGAGGGACGCCGTCCGCGCGTCGGACCATCTCCCCGGTCCGACGCCCGGACGCATCCTGGCGACACACCACCAATCACAAAATCGCGACGGAAACAAGGGCCATCACTTGGCTTGAAGGCCGGCAAGTTTGCCGGCTAGTCGCAAGCGTGCGAACACGCAGACCTGCGGCTAGCCCGCTCAATCAGGCCACGGCCTGAGCAATCCTGCTCGCGGGAACCTTATCACGCGAGCGGGTCGATGTCGGAAAAAAGCAACGTCTTCTGTTGTTTTTTGGCAACCGGCCACCATTTTTTGCAAAAACTTCCGAAGGTAGGAGGGGGGGCCGGCGGCCAGACATTGGCCGGACGGAAAAATCGCGGGGCGCGAGCTCAAGTCGCAAGTTGTAGGGTGGGCGAAGGCAGGCTGTGCCTGCCGCGGGCCCACCATTCGAGTTTGGTCGAAATGTCGGATTTACCGCCGCGACCAAGAGTTTCGGTTGCAGCTCGGATTCGGACGGTGGGGCCCGCGCTCGCTCCGCGAGCTTGGCCCACCCGACTCCGCTGTTTCGTCAAGTCGCTCCGCGTAGCGGAAGCCCCCGCCACCCGACCGCGGATCACTTCGTCCGCGTCAGCGCAAAGTAGATGATGTAGAGCCACGACAGGATGCCCGCGAGGATCGCCCACAAGATGGAGCGATTGCGGTCCCAGGAACAGACCACGGCGATCACCGAGCCGAGGCCGATCCCGGTTTGGGTCACAATGACAGTGGGGTCGTCAGTGTAGGCGAGCAGCATTTGTCCCCTTTCGTCAGACGTGGAGAAAAGTCGGGACGTATTAAGGCATTGTAACGTAACGCACACGCGTGACAGGGCTGCGTGGCCGGCGCTCCCCCAGTGACACCCTTGCGCCGCTTCTCGCAAATCTGTCCAAAAATCCGGAAAATAAACCTCGGGCCGGAAAATAACCGAGCGGGCCGGCGCATCGTACCTTTAAGAGCAGTGCGGCGAGGGTCTTTGTGACCGCGGCAGACCATGGTCAAATCGATCCCGCTCGGAGGGATCCGCCGCCGCAAGACACTGGCGGACAAGCCGCCAGTGCCACCCAACACGGGACTGGCGGACAAGCCGCCAGTGCCACCCGGCAAGAGGGTGGCGGACAGACTGCCACCCGGATCGACGCCGCGGTCGTCGCCGCCCTTTATGAACGTTACGCCGACGAGTTGGGCCTGTTTTTAAGAGGTGTCTTGCGGAACTCGGACCTGGCGGCCGAAGCTCTGCAAAACACCTTTGCCAAAGCGGTCGAATCGGGACACACCGCCAGAGAGGAGTCGCTCAAAGGGTGGTTGTTTCGGGTGGCCTTTCACGAGGCCGTCCTGCTGCGGCGACGGGGCCAATTGCATCATCGGTCGCTACGACAGATCGCCCGCAACAGCCCGACCGCCTCGAATGCCGGCGAGCGACCCGACGAGCGCCTTTTTCAATCCGAAACTTTGGCGGAAGTTCGGCGGGCCTTGAGCGAGCTTCCCCCCGACCAGCGGCAGGTGGTGCAGATGCGGATCTATGAGGAGAAGTCCTTCGCGGAAATTGCCGAGGAGGTCTCCGCCCCGCTCGGGACCGTCCTGACGCGGATGCGACTGGCCATGAAAAAGCTGTCGCAGAGCATGCGGAAGCCGGGCCGGTGAACAGTTTCCTGCCCTGAGTTTTTCGCCTTGGACCACTTTATGAACACCAACGGAACACACGCGAGCGGGGCTGGGCCGAACGGTTTGCCCGGCAAGGACGACGCGGACTGGTCCGCGCTGCGTTACGTGCTGGGCGAGATGAGCGTCGACGAGGCCGAGGCTTTCGAGCGGACGCTGGCGAATGATCTCGAAGCCTGCGAGCGCGTGGCGTCGGCCGCCGGTCTGGCGACGACTCTTTACACGGCCCTCGCGGACGAAATCGAGTCTGAGCTGGCGACCTCGGCCGCAGGGCCGACGAAGTCTGCTCCTTCCGCGCCGGCCCGGCCGGGCCGTCGCGGACTTTGGGCCATCGTGGCAGCGGCGGCGGCGGTTTGCGTGCTCGCGGCCGGCGGTCTGTTGATGCTGCCGAAAACCGTCGATCACGACGGAATCGCTTCGCAAGTTGCAGACGCAAGTGCGGGCTCGCTCGTCGCCATCTGGAGCGAACAGTCGGCTGAGATCTCGTCCGACGCTCAGGCGAGTGGAACCGAGGCGGAGCGCACCAGCGCAGTCGACGGTGTGGCGGTTGCTGACCCTGACGATGACGACGACTCGGTCCTGATTGCCGACGGCGACTACGACGTCCCCGGCTGGATGATTGCGGCTGTCGAAAAGGGAAACAGCTGGGCTCCGGGCACAGATATCGAGATCCGGGAGAATTGAGGAATGCGGTTGGTCCGTTTGATGTGCGCGGTCCTCTTCGTCGCTGCGGCTAGCCTGCCGGCTTTCGCAAGCGATCCTCCGGCGGGCCCCCTCACCCCCAGCCCCTCTCCCGCGAGGGGAGAGGGGGGAAAAGATTCGACGCCGGCGGTGCCGGCAACGACGGCAGGACCCGCAAAGGCCAACGCAGCAAAGCCGGACGTCGCGAAGTCCAACGCAGCAAAGCCCACTGCCGCGAAGACGAACATTCCAAAACCCCCTGCTCCGCTGTCGGCCGAGCGCGAGGCCGCGGCGCTGGCTTTTGCTCGCGAGCAGCATCCCGAGCTGGCCGCGTTGATCGACAAATTGCGGCACGACAATCGGCGCGACTATGACCGGGCGATCCGGCAGTTGTCGCTCGATTGCGAGCGGCTGACGCGGTTGAAGAAGCAGTCGGCCGAGCAGTATCAACTCTCGCTGGCCGCCTGGAAACTCGATTCGCGGGCCCAGCTTGTGGCCGCCCGCATGACGATCTCGCAGACGCCGGCCCTCGAGGCCGAGCTCAAGCAGATTCTGTCCGAGCGGGCCGACATTCGCCTCAAGGAATACCAGGCCGAGCGGGCCCGGCTGGAAAAGCGGCTGAATGTGTTGAACACCTCGATTCAGGCGCTCGAGACCGACAAGAACGCGGTCGTCGAAAAAGACCTGCTGCGGATCAAGCGATCGGTCGCCGCCCGCAGCCGCCGCCCGCCACAAAAACCTGCCAACAAGCCATCCCAACCTGCCATCGCGTCCAAGGCCCCGGTCACCGAGCCTCCGCACCCGCCGGCCGCGCCGACAACAGCGGCCTCGGTCCGGCCGCCCGACGCGTCGGCTGCCTCGCGCCCCGGTGACAAACAGCAGTGAGCCGAGTGGAAATCCCGTTTGGAGATATGAGACGAGCGTGCTTCGTCGGAAATGGATGTGGGGGAGTCAATGACCGTGCGAGATCTTGAGGCCGCGACTGGGTACCCCTCACCCCCAGCCCCTCTCCCGCAAGGGGAGAGGGGGGAAGAATTGCATGCCATGCAATCTTGCGCGAGCGATACCAATGCGGGCACTCTTCTCCCCTCTCCCCTCGCGGGAGAGGGGCTGGGGGTGAGGGGGTCCCGGCGCTCCAGAATCGCGCACCGTCGTATCGCCCACACAAGCGCGCTGAGGACGGTCGCCCGACACACGATCATCGCCCTCGGAATCGTCACGTTTTCCGCCGCCGGCGCCGCGTTCGCCTTCCCTGCGTCGGCCGGCGATTCGAACGCGCCTGGCCGGCAATCAAGCCCGCAGTCAAGCCCGCAGTCAAGCCCGCAGTCGGGCCCGGTCGTGGCCTCGTCCCCCTCCCCCTCCAAGGCGAAAGATCAAAAAACTCTCGCCGCGATTTCGACCCGTTTCGCCGCCGACGGCTCGCGCGAAGCGCCATCGTTCGAGCGGCACGTGGTCCCGTTATTGGGCAAGCTGGGCTGCAACGGCCGGGCGTGCCACGGATCGTTCCAGGGGCGCGGCGGATTCCGGCTGTCGCTCTTTGGCTACGACTTCAAGATGGATCACGACGCGCTGTTGGCGAACATCGACGGGGCCCGAGTCGACGTCAAAAATCCCGACGCCAGCCTGATTTTGCAAAAGCCGACGGCCCGCATCGATCACGAAGGGGGCAAGCGCTACGCGCTGGGGAGCTGGGAGCATCACGTTTTGTTGCGCTGGATTGAAAGCGGCGCCCCGGGCGTCAAACCGGCGGACGCGAAACTGACGCGGCTGGAAGTGCAGCCGTCGGAAATCCGCTTCGCCAAGAAGGGGGAACGCGTTTCCCTCAAGGCGATCGCCCACTGGTCCGACGGAACGAGCGAAGATGTCACCCCCCTGTGCCGCTACCAGTCGAACGACGACCAGGTGGCGAAGATCGACACCGTCGGCGTGGTGACTTCGGGCGAGCCGGGCGATTCGCACGTCGTCGCCTTTTACGATGCGGGAGTGACGCCGGTGCCGGTGATGCAGCCCGTCTCCGACGTCGTCGGCGCGAAGTACCCCGACGTGCCGACGCCGACCGAGATCGA
>DASPSM010000012.1:0-39357 GCA_035623955.1 Planctomycetaceae bacterium | reverse complement strand
CGGAACTCGACCGCGCTCTTTTTTTGCAAACCGATGCGGCCGGAGCGCACGCGGTCGGACGAGTCGTCGGTGAAGTCGATCAGAGGCCGATCGTTGAGGCGCGCGGTGATCCGGTTCCCTTCCACGCGGACGGACAGTCGCATCCACACCCCTTCCCCCTCGAAGCGTTCTTGGGCTTTTTTTCGGCCGACGATGCTGCCGGTCGGAAACGCGGGATCCGAATCGGACAGGCTGAGCTCGTAGCAGTCCTTGGCAGGGTTCTTAGGAGAGAATGGCGTCCGCAAAAAGATCCGGCCATCGCCCCCCATCTCGAGCCGGTAGTCGCAGCGGAACTCATAATCGACAAGCTCATACGTCGTCAGCAACAGGCCGGGCTTTCCGTGATCGGCCACGATCGTGCCGCCACGAACGCTCCAGTTCCTGTCGCCGTTGGGCTCCCAGCCGTATAGCGTGCGTCCGTCAAACAGACTGATCCAGCCCTCGTTGATTTCAGCGCGAGAGAGCGGCGGCACCGGGACAGGGCCGGCGTCTTGAAGCGAATCGTCCGCAAGCGACGGTGCCCCGGCGGCAGCGAGGGCGCCCAGGAAGAGAGACGCTATCAGCCAACGAACCATGTCGAATTCCTGCGCCTGGCATCGGCGCAAAAGAAAAACCCGGTCTGCAACATCAGACCGGGTTGGAGTTCAGGTTTCCAGTCTACTTGGCGGACGCCTGGTCCTTCGAGTGGGCGTCCTTCTGGTCAGCGGGCTTCGAGGGTTCGGCGTGCTCGCCTCGGACTGCGCCCGAGCGACGAAAACCAAGTCCGCGGCCCCCACCCTTCTTCTGATTTTCCTTGATCATCTGGACGATCTCCTCCCGGGTGATCACACCGTCGTGATTCTTATCCATGGTGGCGAAGACGATTCGGATCTGCGGCTTCATCGGCAGCTCGTTCATCTGGACCTTGCCGTCGTGGTTCCTGTCGAACTGCTGGATGATTCGGTCCGCGATCTGCTCGGGAGTCGGCTGGAAGTCGGGAAGCCGACCCTCCTTGATATCCTCCTGAGTCACGGGAACCGCGATGTCGTAGAAGCCGATCATCATCTCTTCCCAGGTCTGGTCGCCCCAGCGGACGGACGACTTGGGATCCGGATTGTTGAGGTTGTTCTCCGAATTGTCGAAGTGCGCCACGCAGTGCATCTTCGTGCCCTTGGGCATCGGCATCAGGTCCGTCAGTTCGTACGTCAGCTGCCAGGCGAAATCGTAGCGGGGCACGTCGAGCAGCATTTGCTTGCGGCCGTCCGGATAGACGGCTTCATAGGTGAACGACTTGCCGCGGAAGTGCATGTGCGGGAAGAGCTGCAACAGCTGCACGTCTCGATCGAGGGCAAACGAATCGGCATCGACTTCGTAATTGTCGGCCCCCGCCGGAATCTCAAAGCCGGTGTTGATCGCTTCGACCGTCCGCACCAGGTGGTTCACTTCTTTCGGATCGGCAAACACGATTCCGCATTCGCTGATGTCGTCGCCCGGCTTGCCGTTGGGAGTGTAGTGCAGCTGGAATAACAGCTCAGAGCCGGCCGGAATGTACTTGGCCATTCCTTTCGGGAGAATCAGCGGCATCGCGCCCGGAGCGTAGCCGACCAGGAACTGCCGGCGGGCCTCGTCCCGACCGCCTTTCGGACCAGCAAAGACGATGATGTGGTGCACGACCGCCCGATTGCTCGGACGGGCCTCGATGGCGGTAATCCACTTGTCTTCTTTGAAGCCGGGATCGACGCGGAAATACTGGTACTCGACCACGCCTGTAGCCGCAACATGGTAGGCCTTGGTCGCCATTTTGAAGATCTGGTCCGGCGCCTTGGGCAGCGACCAACCTTCGACGAACTTGGGAGCCGGCGGGAGATCCTTGGCATTCCCTTCGGGGGCTCCGGCGGCCGCCCACTGGTACAGGACTTCTTTTTCCTCGTCGGGCATGCTGCGGTCATTGACGAAGTGGCCGTACTCCGGGCTGGCCAGCCACGGCGGCATCCGCCGCTGGCGGATGACCTCGGCGATCGCGTCGGCCCAGCCGGAGACTTCGGCGTAGTTGGTCATCGCAAAGGGAGCCGCCTCGCCCGAGCGATGGCAGCTCACGCAGCGCTTATTCAGGATCCGCACGACTTGATTCGAGTAGGTGACGCTCGCGCCGCGATCGGCAGCATGAACGCGACCGATGAAGCAGCCAACCGCGGCAGTCTCGGCCTTCGAGACCGGTTTTCCGGCAAGCAACTCGTCAAGGGCGTCTTTCAGGAACAGCTCATTCGCGGTCTTCTTTGCGTAGCCGACGCCGAACTGGTTATCGATGCGGCCGTGATAGCGAACGGCCCGCTCCGCATCGAGGACAAAGACCTCGGGAGTCCGCTGAGCGCCGAGCTGATCAGCCAGTTTGTTGTTGAGATCCTTCAGGATCGGAAACTCGAGCTGATGCACGCGCGCGAAAGAGGAAAGCTCGGTGATCGTGTCCTGCCGGTTGGAGCTGACGCCCAGGAACTGCACGCCCTTGTCGGCGTATTTTTTCGCAAGCTCACCCAGGCGCTCGCCGTAGGCTTTGGCAACCGGGCACTCGGTCCCGATGAACGCCAGGACGACCAGCTTTTTGTCCTTGTAGTCGGCCAGCGTGTGGCTCTTGCCGTAGAAGTCGTTGAGCGTGAAGTTCTCTGCTTTGCGGCCCAGGGCCGAATTCGAGGTCACGTCGCCGGCCTGCAGGGCGCCGCCGACCGCCAGGCAACTCATGATCGCAGCCGCTAAGTAACGCGAGCGCAACATACGTGATGAATCCCCTCTAAGGTCCCTTGGATCCGACCCCAGCCGTCACAAAATCGTTACCTTGCTAACCACCCACTGGTTGCAAGATTCGACAACCGTCCCAAACTCCCGGTTCGCCAAAGCCTTCCGTGCGCGTACGGATGGCTACTCGAAGGACAATTATCGGCCGCTTTAGCCTCTCAAACGGGGTGCCGGCTGTCAATGGCGTCGATGAAGACCGCCTTCATCGCAACCAATGAGCACGCCGTATTCTTCGTCGCGACCCGACTTGCATTGGACGTTTTCTGCCAGGAATTCCGGGGGTCGGGGCGCCACCAACTCGTCATTCGCCCCAGCGGCGAACGCAGCTCCCGAGATTCGAGTCCCGTCCCGTCGGCCGGCTCCCGTCCCAATTCCTCGGGGGCTCAACTCTCGTCGATGAAGTGTCCCATCCACGTGCGATCCCAGTCGGCTCGCGTCGCAAGTCGCTGTCGAAGATTGAGTTGTGCTGTCGGCGCTCCACTCGGTGCCGTCTCCGCCGGCCCCGTCCCGTTCGTGTCCCGTCCCGTTCGTGTCCCGTCCCGTTCGTGTCCCGTCCCAACCGTGTCCCGCCCCGTGTCGTGGATACAATGCTGAACTTCGGGGATCGGGAAGCGTACCCCGGACGGCAAGGTAATCCGGGAAAGGTGCGCAAGAAAATCGGCCTGCACCACCCAGTGCCGGCTCGCGCCAAAAAAAGCGGCCATCCTTCATGGTACCACAGTGAGCGTCCGATCCGCACCCCGTGTTTACCCACGCGTAGAAACAACCTAGAAACTCGGTCCCGACGTCGCCTCTCCCTGAATCGGGTTGAGACAAGCTGCAGGACTCGATTGATCGATTTTGCCTCATTCAATCAGCTGGCCGACTGCCGCTATGGCAGGTTGTTGTTCAACAAGAACGACCGCTATATCGGCAAGTCGCTCGAATTGTATGGGGAGTTTTCGGAGGCCGAGATCGATCTGTTTCGGCAGATCGTTCAGCCTGGGGCCGTTGTGGTCGAGGTGGGGGCGAACATCGGCACGCACACGCTCTTCTTTGCCCGGCAAGTGGGGCACGCCGGCGCCGTGATTGCCTTCGAGCCGCAGCGGATTGTCTTTCAGTGCCTGTGCGCGAACATGGCCCTCAACAGCGTGACGAACGTTGAGTGCCGACAGCAGGCGGTCGGTGCGGCACCGGGAGAGATCCGGGTTCCGGCCCTCGACCCGTCGCGCGAGGAGAATTATGGCGGCCTGTCGCTCGAAGGCTGTCAGCAAGGCGAGCCGACGCCGATCGTGACGATCGACAGCCTGAACCTGCCCCGTTGCGCTCTGATCAAAATTGACGTCGAGGGGATGGAGCGCGCGGTGCTCGAGGGGGCCGCACAGACCATTGCGCGGTGCGTGCCGCTGCTTTATGTCGAGAACGATCGCCGCGAAAAGGCGGCCGAGCTGGTGCGGACGATCGACTCATTCGGGTACGCGATGTTTTGGCACGTGCCGCCTCTGTTCAACCCCAACAATTTCCGGCGGAACGCGACCAACGTCTTCGGCAACACGGTGTCGATCAACATGCTCTGCGTCCATAAGAGCGTTCCGCACAACCTCGACGGTTTCCGACCCGTGTCGCTCGAGATGCCGTCGTTGATCTGAAGCAGGGCGTTGTGACGACCGTCTCGTGCTGTGAGAAAGCGAGACGAAGCCCGAGCATCCTAGTCCTTGATCGCGGTCGTCGTGTCGGTTGAAATAGCGAAGCAACCGCTCCAAACAGTTCGGCAGTTTTGGGCGCGAAACGCGGCGACTTTTGTGCGAGGGCACTGCTCCTGAAAGCCAACCGGCTCTTGCTGTGCGTGTTACTCGCCAGCGCAATCGCGGCTCCGAGCGTGGGCGTCGCCCAGGAGGGAAGCGAGCCGCAGCGGGCGAAACCCAGAGCGTCTCACTTACCCATTGAAGGCGAGTTGCCGGCCGCCAGGGCAACGCAGTGGCTCAATTCGCAGCCATTGACTGCAGCCGACCTGCGGGGAAAAGTGATCCTGATCGACTTCTGGACCTACTCCTGCGTCAATTGGCGACGCACGCTTCCGTATGTCCGAGCGTGGGCCGACAAATACAAGGATCACGGATTGGTGGTGATTGGAGTGCACACACCTGAGTTCGAATTCGAGAAGAAGGTCGAGAACGTGCGCCGAGCCGCGAAGGACATGAAGATCGATTATCCGATCGCCATCGACAGCGATCGCGATATCTGGCGTGCGTTCCACAACGATTTCTGGCCGGCTCTCTACTTTGTCGATTCCCAGGGGCGGATTCGGCATCACTACTGGGGCGAGGGGCGATACGAGCAATCGGAACGGGTTCTTCAAGAATTGCTCGCCGAGGCCGGGTTCGGAGGCATTGACCATCGGCCGGTCTCGGTCCATCCGAGTGGTGCCGAAGCCGCGGCCGATTTGGGCAGCTTGAAGTCTCCGGAAACCTACGTCGGCTCTGAGAAAGCTCAGAACTTTGCCTCGCCCGGTGGCGTATTGGGCAAGCCGGTCACTTATGTGGTCCCTGCGCGGTTAGCGCTCAATCATTGGGCCCTTTCCGGCGTTTGGAAGGTGGACAAACAGTCCATTACACTCATCGAGGCCAACGGGCGAATCGCGTACCGCTTCCACGCCCGCGATCTCAATCTCGTCATGGGACCGGCATCTCGAGGAACTTCCGTGCGATTTCGCGTACTCATTAACGGCAAGCCTCCCGGCCCGTCTCACGGAAGCGACGTTGACGCAGATGGGAACGGTACGGCTGCCGAGCAGCGGCTGTATCAGCTCATCCGGCAACAAAAACCCATCACTGATCGACAGTTCGAGATCGAGTTTCTCGACTCCGGCGTCGAGGTCTTTTCATTCACTTTCGGCTGAGAGCCTGCGGCGACCAACATGCAAATATCGAGGACGATCGTGCTCACACGCCTCATCCTGCTCTGTCTGTTGATTTGGGCTGGGCAACAAACGGCCCTGAGAAGCGAAGGCGACGCAAGTCGAAAACAGGCGGGCGAGGTCAAGAGACGCATCGCCGCGCAATACGATCAACTCGAAGCTCTGTATAAGCAACTGCACGCGCACCCGGAACTGTCGCTTCGCGAGGTTCAGACGGCAGCCCGTTTGGCGAAGGAAATCCGAGCGATCGGCTTCGACGTCACCGAGAAGGTTGGCGGGACGGGCATCGTCGCCGTGCTCAAGAATGGGGCTGGCCCCGTGGTGCTGGTCCGCACGGACATGGATGCGCTGCCGGTGGTCGAAAGAACCGGACTGCCGTACGCAAGCACGGAGGCCGGTGTGATGCATGCGTGCGGCCACGACATGCACATGACGTGCTGGGTGGGCACGGCCCGAGTCCTGGCGGAACTGAAGGACCGCTGGCAGGGGACGCTCGTCTTCATTGGACAGCCGGCTGAGGAGATCGGCAGCGGCGCCCGGCAGATGTTGGCCGCCGGACTCTTCGCCAAGTTTCCCCGTCCCGATTTCTGCCTGATGCTGCACTGCGATTCCTTTGCACCGTATGGTTCGATCGCCTTCACCAACGGTCCGGCGTTGGCAAACGCGGGCGCCGTGGAGATCGTCGTGAGGGGCAAGGGTGGGCACGGTGCGGCACCCCATACGACGATCGATCCCGTTGTACTCGCCTCCCGCATCGTGCTCGATCTGCAGACGCTGGTGAGTCGCGAGACCAATCCCACGGACCCCGCCGTTGTGACGGTCGGCTCGATCCACGGCGGCACCAAAGGGAATATCATTCCGAGCAAGGTGACGCTGCAACTGACCGTGCGAAGCACAAAGGACAGCGTGCACCAACACCTGTTGGAGGGTATTCGGAGGATCGCTGAAGCCGACGCGCGCGGGGCAAATGCTCCGCCGCCCGAGGTGACGATCGACTCCGAAGAGTTCACACCAGCACTGGTCAACGATTCCCAGCTGACGCGCCGGATCGTGTCGACGTTCAAAGAGGTGCTGGGAGAGGACAAGGTGCGCGAACGCTCGCCCGTGCTTGGGGCTGATGACTTTAGCCGCTACGGCAGAGAAGGAATTCCCATCTTTATGTACCAGCTGGGGACAGTCTCCCCAGACCGTGTCGCTCAGGCCGCGAAAGGGAGCGCGGCGCAGCTCCCATCGTTGCATTCTGATCTCTACTATCCGGTCCCGGAACCGAGCATCAAAACCGGCGTTCTGACCATGTGCATGGCGGTGTTAAGCCTGCTGGGGAAATGACGTCAGCCGGCAGTCTTCGCCGCCACTTCCAGGCGGTGCTTGTCGGTGGTGATGATCACCTTGTGGGCCTCGGAGTCGAGACGGACGCCGATCCGGTCGGCCGATGTCGATTCGCGACCTTCGTAGAGGCTCTTGCCGTTCTTGGCGTCCAGGATCGAAATGAAGGTCGCCAGGTTGGCCGAGCGCGGTGACTCGAACCGGCTGACGGGTCGCAACAGCACCAGCACCGGAGACTGCACGGGCAGATCGACGAGCATCTGCGGCGGCGGAGCCGGAGCGCTCCACACGGTCTTGGCCGTGCCGCGGTCGATCGCCCAAATGCCGTTTCCGTCGGCGTGCCCACCTTGATAGCCGCGCGAGATGCGAAAGGCCCCGCCTTGGCGCAGCACGATGTAGCGGTTGCCCAAGCGCTTGATGCCCAGCTGCGGCGAGTTGAGCCCGTTCTCGAACGTGTACTGGAAGACCTGTTCGCCAGAGCCGATCGAATGCACATGCAGAATGCGATCGGAATCGAGCACGGCGAATTCGTCGTCATCGATGGCCATCGGCCAGGCGGGCATCGAATAGCTCACACTCCACTGCGTCTTCCGGGCGACCACGTCAACCAGAGTGCACGTGAGCTGCTGTTCCTTCGGCGAGTAACTGGTCGTCAGCACGCGCCCTCCGCGCCAGTCGCCCGCGAGCGGACCGGGAATGCCAAACACGCCTTGAAACTCTTCCGCACCCGTCGCGGCCTTCAGGATCACTCCATACGGGTCCATTGGCTCTTCGCGACGCACCGCGATGAGGTGATCCTGATCGCCTTGCAGCGAGTATGAGAACGGAATATTGCGCCTTTCCCAAATCGGCCGGCCGGTGACCGCATCGGCAGCACACAGGGCCGACCCGAGCTGGTAGAAGACCCGATCGCCAGCGGCCAGCCCGATCAGACCCATTTCCGAGCGCATCTGGTTGGAAGCCGACCAATGCGGGTCGAACAGCGCGCGCGTCCACAACACCGAGGGGAGCCGTGCTCCATCGAAGCCATCCAGCATGACGATCCGCCGGCGCAGGACCAATTCGATGAGCGGCCCTTGCACGCGGACGCCAATTGGACTGTCTCCGAAGGCGCCGAGTCCGAGGTTCTTCGAGCTCAGCTCCAGCTGCCAGCGCTCGTTCCCGGCCGGATCGATGGCGACCAGCGTGAAACCGCGCTCGGTCAGCTTCCGCGCTTCAAATCGCCACTGGCGGTAGAACGATCCGGTTCGTTGCTCGCCGGGGAGCGGCAAAACTTGCTCGGTGGAGGCGCGGGGAACGGCTTCGACTTTGACGGTCCAAGTCGAGCCTGGCCAGGGCGCCAGTCGCGCGCGGGCCGCTTTGACCTGTACTTCGCCGTTCCAGGCGTGCGAAAGTTCATCGCCTGTCTTCCCATCTGAGCAGCTCACCGACTTGAAGCGGTCGCCGAGTTCGGCCACGAGTCCCAGCGCCTCGTCGGATCGATGATGATCGATCAAGAGCCGCGCCAGCCGGGCGGTCGCACCGCCGGCCGTTTGCAAATCGGCGCTTTTGCGCAAAGCTGTGAGCTGGCGCACCAGTTCGGCCCGATCGGCGGAAGCAAGCTTGGCGACGAGGGCGCGGCGCAGATTGGTCTCGACCGGCAGGCCGGTCAGCGCTCCGAGTGCCCGGCGCAACTGCTCGACTTGCCCCTCCGCGGCGACGTGTGCCGTCCACGCCTCGACTTTCTTGGTGAGCCGGCCCCGGACGTCGGGACTGGCCTTCGCGAACAACTCGGCGAGCTCTGGCCCGACGAGCTGCGGCACCTGAACTTTGAGCACTTCGCCCACCGGCAGCAGCGTCGCCCCCAGACTTTCATCGCTCAACAGCGACAGTTCATGGTCAAGAGCCGCTTCGAGATCCCCGCTGCGCGCCAGTCCAGCCGCCATCAATCGATGAAATTCGACCCGCTGGGCCGAATCGGTGATCTCGGGCGCGAAACGCTCGGCCAGGGCGCGGCTGGCGGCAAAGTCGAATCGTAAATTTTCCAGGGCGGTTGCCACTGCGATCGTTTGGACGCGCGGGTCGGGCCGCAGTCGGACGGAACGCGTCAAATCCGCGAGTCCCGCATCGGTCTGGCCTTGATGCAAGCGGAATTCGCCGCGCCGCGCCAGCGCCGCCGCGTCGTCCGCGTTTTGCTCGAGTGCCTTGACAATGGAAGCCTCGAACTCGGCCGTCGGTCGGAATCCCTGGAGCGAGCCGGCCGACTCCATCAGCACCGTTCCCTCGGCCGAGACGAGATTGCCCGGCTTGACCCCCTCCTCGAATCGGGTGCGCGTGAGGATCCGTCCGCGGCGCAGGTCGACCGTCGCCAGCTCTCCGGCGGATAGCGGCAAGTGATAGAGATAGCCGTTACGAAAGCCTCGCCCGGCCGGACTGCCCAGCTCGAGCGATTGACTCCACGCTTCGCCGCCGTCTTTCAGGCGCACGGCCTCGATGCCTCGGCGCCCGACGATGTAAAGCACGCCGTCGAAAGCGCCGGCCAAGAACAGCCGATTCTCCCGGGGTTGTTTCCACCGCAAAGTGCCGTCGGTCAGGTCCAGGCAATGCAGTTCGTCGGAATCGCGCGGCGTGAGCAGCACGGCGTCGTCGACGATCAGCGGCAGCGAGTCGAGCCAGCGAGTTTTCTCGTCGTTCTCGGTGTCGGTCGTATTGTCCACCCAGTCGCGCGGATCGCCCGTGCGGTTGACTTGATAGCGGTATTCCCAGGCCAAAGTGCGGACCGCCGGATCAAACGCCGTCACCACGCCCCCGGTGATCGGACAGATGATCAGGCCCCCGCCACAACTGGGGCTGCCCCCCGCGAGTCGCCGCAGCGGATAGTGCGGCAGGCGTCCCAAGGGGGTCGACAGACGCTGCGAATAGACTCGCTTCCCCGTCGCCGCATCGAGCTTGAACAGGCTGACTTCTCCGTCCAGCTCGCCCAGCACGTAAAGTGCCGAGCCCATCGGCAGCCCGCAGCCGAGGAAGAAAGTCCCGGCGAGGTCCCGGTTGCGATCGGATCGAGTGCCGCCCAGCTCCCAGAGAAGCCGTCCGGTCGCCACGTCGATTGCGCACAGCAGGTTCTGATTGCGGGCCCCCAGCCCGTCGTTCTGCTCAACTCGGTCCTCCAGCCCGAGGAAGCCGCCGTCAAAAATGGCGAACACCCGCTCGCCGTCGCTGGACAGACCCGCGTAGGTCATGTCGCGAAAGGTGCGAGCGCTCAAAAACAGCCGCAGGTCGTCTTGGGGGTTGACCTCCATGCTGATCGGCAGTCGACTCCGTCCCCGGGATTGGAACTGGGCGGCCGCCAGGATGCGGTAGAGCCGATCGCGCTCAGCAAAATTCCACACCGGCTCGCCCGTGTGCAGGTCGACGGCTCGCAGCCGCGCGAAGCTGCGAAACACGACAGTGTTTCCGATCACGAGCGGCAGACCCGAGGGAACAGTCAACTTGTCCTCTTCGGTCAGCTCGCGACGAAACTCCTCGAGCGTGGTTTCGATTTCAGCGAACCGGTCCTTGATGCTCAGGTTGGGGTCGCGAATCAGCGACTGGGTCCAAACCGCCTCGCCCAGAGGCAGGGCGTCGCCGCTCGGGGCATTACGGTCCGGCGATCCGCCGGCCAGCATCCAGTCCCGAGGAGCAGTCGCCTTGGCGGCTGCGGACGAACCGATCAGCCGCTCGAGCCACTGCGTCCTTTCGGCGCCGTCGGGAATCGTGGTCTTATGGCCGCCGATCGTCACGGTTGCCCCGCCCGGGCGCTGCCGCATTTCCGACAGAATTGCCGCGCACTTTTGGGTGGCGCCGATTCGCAGCCAGCAGAAAGCTTCCTTGAGGGAGAGCATCGGCTCGAACGCCGAGCCGCCCGGCGACCTGCGGAGACGCTCGAACTGGTTGGCCGCCGGCAGCGGCATCGACGCATCGAACAATCGGTTCCCCAGGGCATAGGCCGCCTTGTAGCCGGCGCGGGTGTGGAAATATCGGCTGACGACCTCGGCGAGCTGAGCGGCGTCGCCGCGGCGAGTGGCCTCTTCGAGCAACTGGCGGGCGACCTGTCCAAACTCGGTCTCGTACGAGTCGCGCGCGTGCGCGGGCAGGCTGCCGATGCGGTCAGCCGCCTGCTGCTTCGCGCTTTGAAACACGGGTCCGTGCGCTCCCGGAACCTCGATCCACGAATCTTCGGACGAATCGAGGACGTGCTGCAGGTGGTGAAGCGCTTCGGGGATCTGTTGTTTAGCGATCAGGTCGCCGGCGGTCTCTATTTCCTTGACGATCTGGCGATCGATGGAAAGCGGAGTCCGGTCCGGGGAGTCCTCGTCGAGCCGGATCCGCATCCGCGGCAGCCTCCGCGGAATGACTCGCGGCGGCTGGAGATTGGGAGGCGGGAGGCGTTCCTGGTTGGCCCCGTTTTGCGGAACATCGAGGGGAGCGGGAGCCTGCGTCGCACGTTCGTTTCCGCGGGCCGGGGGATCGGCAGCTTGTGCCCCGGCCCGAACGATTTGCGCGAACAACAGCAGCGTGGCGGCCGCCAAGGCCGGGCGTTTCATGATTCGTCCAGACAGCTCAAACTGTCCACTCCGATCGATCTCGCGGTGTTCCTCCGACCGCGGAGCCCCGCCCTCACGCGAACGTCATCTCGCGCATCCGCAGATCGCACTCGGCACCGGAGACGATACCGCGACCCCCGCTGCGTCTTAAACAGTAGGATAATTAATGCGTCGGTCAATGACACGCAGACCGGCCGCAGTGCCGTGCGGCGTCACGGGTCTGACGACTGCGAGGCTCGAAGACTATTGTTCCGGCACCAACTCGGGCTTATTGGGCTTGGGCGCTTCGCCTTGCATCTGCGTCTCGACCGCCTCTACCTACTTCGCCAGATAATACGCCAGCTTCCAGTCGGCGATCTTTTTCATTTGGTCGGCCGTGCCGAAATACGTTCCGCCGAACGGGCGGCCCGTCTTGGCGTCGTACATCGTCAGATGCAGCGGCCCGCGGTGCTTGATCGCGATTTTGAGCGAGAAGTTGCGCTGTTTCATCTTGATGCGGAGCGACTCAGGGCCGTCGCCGACATCGCGACCGTCACCCTCGGTCTGCGTCACCGACAGGCAAAGCAGGGCCGACTCATGGCTCCGCAGCCGGACGCGCCCCTCGACCGTCAGCGAATCGCCCTGTTCCAGCTTGGGAGAGGTGGCGGTCACGTTGGTGATCTCGATGATGTCGCCATCCTGATAGGCTTTCGGGCCAAGTTTTACCGCGACCGGTTCTTGAAGGGGCGGCTGTCCCGCGACTGCCGAGCCGGCCACGACCAGCACGGTGCCAACAACAAGCAGACAACCAATCACAGGGAAATGCGTCGTTCGGAGAGGACAGCGGCACGTACGCCAGCATCGAGACATCGGAGGACCTCCTTGCCTGGGTTTCGGATGCTCACAGCCCGTCGACGAGCGGGCGGCCGAATTATAAGTGCCGGCCCAAGGCCAAGGAACTCGCTAGCGAGCGGCACCTATTCAGGGTAGCTGCTGGCCGCCGGAACCGATCTTGACCTCGGTCCCGCATTTGTCCTATCACTCCCGCCTTAATCCGGCAGGGACTCTCCCACCTCCAGGTCAAACCAGTCCAGAACCGAACGAGTCCAAATCCAGCTCGGCGATGCCGCAATTGGGCGGCAGGGACCGGCGAAAACCGGGGATGTTTGTCCCCCCAAGGGAATGGCGAACCCATGAACAAGTACTCTCGACGCGACGTGTTGACCACCAGCGGAGTGGCTGCGGCTGCCTTTCTTTCGGCGAACGGCTCTTCGAGCGGGACGGCCGAGGCACAACAAACTCCGCTGCATCGCGACGACAACGTGATCGCCAAGTCGATCAACAGCGACCCCGCCAAGATCCCGACGCTTTACGCGCGGCTTCACAACCGGCAGATCGCCTTCTGCTCGACGATTTTTCCGAGCGTCCCCGGACTGCGGCTCGACGCCTGCGTTTACGAACCCGGCGACGGATTCTTGAAGCTTAATCTGCTGGGCGTGGCGGTCCCCTCCGACAACACGCTTGTCTTCCGGCATTCGGTGAAGACGATTCCCGGGTTGATCCACGAAACGACCTTCACCGCCGACACGGGCACGATCGAGGCTGTCGGGCATCTGACGCTCGAGTCGCATTTCAAAGCGTCGGATCTCAGGGTCCCAGAAAACCTGCCGACTCCGAACCTCTGCTGGTGCTTCCAGAAGAGCCCGAACTTTGTGGCCGGCGCCTCGGCCAGCCCGCCGTACGGCGAGCGGCCTAATCTGTATCCGACTTGGGTGCAGCGATGTTTCATTTTCACCGAGCAGGGGCAGACCTTCCTCGACAAGACGCAGCGCACAAAGACCGACGAAGTGCCCTCCGACGATCCGCGGAACAATCCCGTCTGGTCGCAGCACTATGTCGGCGTGTGGCAGAAAGTCGGCGGCGAGTCGCTGCCGGTCAACACCAGCCACACGCGCTACGTTGCCCCGGTGATCGGCGCCGTCTCGAACGACGGCAAGTACCTGATCGGCCTGGCCAGCGAGAACCCGCGTTACATCGCACAGGCCTGGCACACCTGCCTGCACCACGTCGCCACCTGGGGACCAACCATGGTGCCGCCAATGGATCGGCAGTGGCGCATGAAGCTGTACGCGATGCAGAACGAGCCGGTCGTATTGATGGCACGCGTGGCCAGCGACTTCCCGTTATCGATGCGGCTGCGCGATCACGTCATCGACAACCCGTAGTACATTCTCGCAGCCGGGTGCTTCTGCCACCCTCTCCCATTCCGATGAGAGAGCGTCCGGCGGTGAGGGCGGAGCTTTTGGCGCTGAGGCGGCGAGCCGCTTGCAAGTTCGCCGTCGGCCGGAGATGCTCGCCAAAACGGTCGCCAGCAGTCCCCGGCCTGCTCGATGCACAACCTCAACCTTCTTTGGCTCTGCCTGACGGCGCTTGTCGCCGGCGCCGTCAATTCGATCGCCGGCGGCGGCACGCTGCTCACGTTTCCGGCACTTTTAGCGGCGCTCACACCGGTTCACGGGGCGGCCGCGGGCGTGCTGGCCAACGCCACGAGCACCGTCGCGCTTGTTCCCGGATCGTTTGCCGCCGCTTGGGGCTATCGACGGCAGTTGAGCGACGCCCGCCGCTGGCTCGTCCTGTTGATCGCGCCCAGCCTCGTCGGGGGAGCGATCGGCGCCCTGTTGCTGACGCGGCTGAACCCCGCTTATTTCGACGCGCTGGTCCCGTGGCTGATTCTGGTCGCCACGCTTTTGCTCTTGATCGATTCCCTCCGCCGCCGCAAGACGACGCTGCACGAACGGACCCAGTATTCGGGCCGCTCGATCGCCGGGCTGACCGCATTTCAGCTGGTGGTGGCGGTGTACGGTGGATACTTCGGCGCGGGAATCGGCATCCTGATGCTGGCGGCCCTCGCCCTCATGGGAATTGGCGACATCAACCGCATGAACGCGGTGAAGACCGTGCTCACGGTCTGCATCAACGGCATTTCGGTCGTCGTTTTCGTGCTCGAGGGGGACGTCCTGCCCGAATATGGTCTGCCGATGGCCGCCGCATCGATCCTGGGCGGCTATCTCGGAGCAAAGCTGGCGCTTCGCGTTCCTCCGCGGCTCGTGCGAGTCGTCGTTATCGCGATCGGGTTCGCGCTGGCGAGTTATTTCTTTTGGCAAAAGCTGCACGCCTGACCGCGCGGCTCTCCTGGCAGCGGATCACGCACTTGCTAACAGCGCTAGCCGTAGGCTTCGAAGATGCGGCGATAATCTGCCACCATTCCTGCCAACGCCTTCCCAAACGCCGGTGCCCCCTCCAGTTCGTTGTGCGCGGTCGCGATGCACGCCAGGAGCATCGCGGCGGCAATCTGAATTGTGCCTCGAATTTCATCAGCGGCAGACTGCAGCGCAAGCTCAAGCCCCTCGCTCGATTTGATTTTTGCGTGACCCTGGCCGCTTGCAGTATGGGCCACGCCCGACTGAATGTGGAACGATGCGGCATACCATTGGCTCAGTTTTCGATTGGAGTCGACTAATCGGGCAATCGCCTCGAACGAGAGGCCCGAGTACGTGTGCGGTTTGTGTTTTAGGACGTAGCACCACTCGCGTCCGACGAATTCCTCGATCGCTGCCCGCTCCTTGTGCGCCGCTGCGTCGGATCGTGAGGGCTTGAGCAGCCCCGCTCTGTTCGCTCCAGCAGCTGCACGGCGTTTGCGCCGGAGGCGCTCGCTTTCAAGCTGTGCGTGCAACACATACAAGCAAGCTCGATGCTCGCGCGTGAGGAAAGCCTTCCCGATCGCTCGGTTGTTTCGAGAGGGGGGTCTGGCGACGTAGGTGTCGGCTCCCGGAGCAGAAGGAGCGATGATGATTCGCACGTTGCGCTTCAGCACGAATTTCAGCGCGATGAGCGTCTCGTAAAGGCTGCGGGCCAAGACGCTCGCACCCAGTTCCTCGCCGCGACGGCATTCCTCGATGCTCGAGCGATACAGCCGGCAGGCCTGAGTGGTCAATAAAATCGCGACCTCACTGACGCGGGAAGGAAGGCCGGAACGCTCCAACTCGCCGCGGTACCTTCGCAGCCAAAAGCGATAGAGCCTGTCGGCAAATTCAAATTCGGAGGCCAGATCGGCAATTGCTGAAGGACCAGACTTCGGCTCGCCCGGAAACGGTTCCATGTCGACGCGATTTCCGTCGAAAGAGTCGAACCCGCTCTCGCGAGATTTGGGAGGGAATTCGCTGCCTGGCCACACCGAGGAGCGCGCTTGTCTCGACGCCCCAAACGCACATTGACCCTCGATAGGAATCGGAGGTTCGCGCGATTTTGCCGGCAAATGCAAAAAACTAGCGGGCCGATTCACTGACGAGGGGCGCGGCGTCCGGCCGGCGGCGAGGCGCTCGCGGAAGCGAGAACGCGCGCGTGCTGGGAGACAGGGACCGACCTCGTGCCGGACCGGCGCTCCGTCCCAAGAGGCGATCGGCAGAGCGGAAGCAACGGCCGCGGAGAATCAATGCCAGCGTGCCAAAAACCGCGAAGTTGACGCTTGTGTAAAGAAATGTGGCACCCTCGGTTTCATTCAGAACCACGATGGTCGCCGGGCTGACGTACGCAAGGGCGCGAACGAACGCTGGGTTGACGTTGAGCCAGGGCAGAATTAATCCCGCCGCGTAGGGAAGCAAAATCACGGTCAACAGGGCTCCGATCGAGCCGAGAACAGCCCACAGGCTGGATCGCACGCGCGTCCCGAAGTAAAAGGCCCCCCAGCCGATCAGAAACGGATAGACGGTCATTTCCATCAGGGCGCAGACGAGGCGCTCGAGGATGGTTGCCGCTCCCGGTCGATAGGAATTCAAGTGAAACCAATACTGGTAAATCGCGATCGTGGCCAACGGGATCCAAAGCACCACAATCAGCCGGCGAACCCCGGCGAACAGCTCAAAGACGATCTCATCGCCGGGCATGGGCGTGGCCAATAACACGGGGAGCGTCTGCCGCGTCCTCTCGCCGCTGACGATGCTTGCCCCCGAGACGGCCACAAGCGTGGCGGCGATCCCCCAGACGACGAACCACAGCCCGGTGCCGACGCCCAGGCCGCGGTTCAAGTCGACCGTCGGCCCCTCAGACGCGATCACCAGCAAAAAGACGGTCGGCAGCTCGATCGCGACCAGCACGCGCACCAAATAGCGCACCGTTCCCAGCGATTTCTTCGCGGTCTCGCGCCAGGCGATGGGTCTGTCCCCGGGAAGAAGGGCCTTCTCGCGGACGAGGACCACGTTGCCGACAACCACGTTCATCCGCGTGTAAAGCGTGTCCAGGCCGCGGAAAAAGGCAAGGATGAAATTTCGCGGCGTCACGTAGGCCCGCGAGATCAGGCAGCGTGTTGCGACGGTGAGAAAGAAGACGGGAAACAACAAGGCTAACACCTGCACGAGGCCCGGTCCCGGCTGTCCAAGGTGCCATATCACCGCATAGCCGCTGAGAACCGTGCCCCCGAGAATCAGCGCTCCGGCCACGAAGTACGACATGAAGAATGCCGAGACCGTGCTGCCGCACCAGGCCGAACACATGAGCGACAACGACGCCACAAACAGGCTCAGCTCGGCCAGGTCGCGCACGCGCAGCAGCAAATCCTCCAGGCCGATGCCCCCCATCGAGTAAGCCACAGCCAAGAGGGGCAGCGACAGGAACAGCAGCATAAAGACCACGACGAGCCGGCTCGCCAGCTTTTCGAGCACGATGACCAGCGGGCTCAGCCGGGTCGTCAGCAGGACCGGCAGCGTGTTGCGCTCTTTCTCCCCCGCGATCGCCCCGCAGGTGATGGCGGGCAAAAAGAGCACGATGATGAATGCCTGCGTGCGGATCACCCGGTCGACCAGCACGAAGCCCCGCCCCAACGTCGTTATGCCGGCGGTCTGATCGGCGACAAGCAGGTTCTGCAGGGCGGCAAGAGAGAGGCCATACATCACGATCGCGCACAGACAGCGCACCACATAGTGCCGGGCGTGCGACGCCTGTTCGGCCAGCTCGCGACCCAAAAGGGGCAGACCAATCTGCGGCACGCGGAACTTCATGCGGTCGTGCCCTGCGTCAGCTTCATAAAGGCCGTTTCCATGTCCATCGCTTCGGGCTGATACATGCGAATTCGACCGCCGAGCCCGTGGATCGCATCGTGCAGGTCTTCGACCGACAAGCGGTCCTCGTGCAGGCGAATGGCGATGCGATCGACCTGCTGATCAACCGACTCGACCCCGGGAATGCTCCGCAGCTGGTCGAGCATCTCGTCCCCGGTGTGGGCCAGCTGAACGTGGACCACGCGCATCAGTTGCAACCGGCGATAAATCTCGTCGAGCGAGCCCTGGGCCACCATCTCTCCCGCCTCGATGATGCCGATGCGGGTGCACATCTGGGCCAGCTCGTGCAGGATGTGGCTGGAGATCAGGATCGTCTTGCCCATGTTTTTGAGTTCTTTGAGAAGCTCCCGGACTTCGATCCGGGCCCGCGGATCGAGGCCGCTGGCCGGCTCGTCCAACAGCAGGAGATCGGGATCGTGCAACAGCACGCGCGCCAGGGCCAAGCGCTGCTTCATCCCCCGCGAGAGGGAATCGACCTGGCTATCGATCTTGTGCGTGAGGTCCGTCAGCTCCAGCACGTCATCGACGATCGCCGCGCGGCGCTTGCGGGGAATTCGATAGGTCGCGGCAAAAAAATGCAGGTATTCGCGCGCGGTGAGGTCTTCGTAGACGCCGAAAAAGTCGGGCATGTAGCCGATGTTCTCACGGACCTGCTGGGGATCGGCCGAGACTTCGACGCCGTTGACCTGCGCCGTTCCGCGGTAGCCCGGCAAGAGCGTCGCCAGCACCTTGATCGTCGACGATTTGCCCGCGCCGTTGGGGCCGATGAAGCCATACACCTCCCCGCGAGGAATTTGCAGCGAGATGCCGCGCACGGCGTGGATGTTGCCGTAATCGACGTGCAAGTTCTCGATATTGACGACGAGCATTACGGGCTCCGGGAATAGACGCGGCGATACAGATACAGGGTCGACTCGGTTTCGACGGCAATCACCAAAACGCTCTGGTCCGGGTCGCTCGAGTCGCAGACGGCCAGGTCATCGAGCTCTGGCCCGCCGTTGGGCGACAGGGCGGAGGTGTAGCGGAAGAGCTGCTGCGGCGTTCGCTGGCACAGCTCGCGGATGGTTTCCGTCAATAAGTTGCCGCCGCCAGGATTGCGAAGCGTCCGATAATCCGCCTTCCAGTACTTTAAATTCCTGAAATCGTTGAGCACGTATGTCAGGGCTGGCCCCCGCAGGGCAATGGCACAGGCGTTGGGGCCGAAGGCGCGCCGGACTCGCTCGGCCAGCGAAACTCCACCCGGGCTTGCCGTCACGTCCGAGCCCTTTTCCCAATCGAATCCCGTCACGCCCGGCAAGTCGGGCGGTTGATAGACTGCGGCGGGCTTGGGGTCGATCCAGAAGAAGCGGTTCAGAACGGGCCGCCACTGGGAAACCTGTTGCACGATCTGATAGCCGCCCGGAAAGCGGTCGTTCACTCCGATGGCTTGGGGCTTTTCGCCAAGCGGAACTGGCGGCAGTGCGCCCCGGGCCATCACGTTGCCGCGGCCAACCAGACCAAACAGGCCGTTTTCGATTGGCGTCGCGACCGTATTCTCCTGGCTCAAAAAGAGCATCTCGATCCGCGTCCGCCGCGCCACGGTGCCGCCCGGCACAATGTCGTAGACTTCGATCGCCCGGCGGCTGTCGCTCGAACCAAGGTAGCGTTGCGACAGCCACAATGTGTAGGCGGCGAAGCCGACCGTCACCACGGGGAACACAATCCACGTGAACCGCCGCAGCCGCAGGGCTCCGAGCACGAAGTAATCGATGGGCCCGATGGTGAGCACGTAAGCGACAAGGATCAGCGCGATCACGCCGAGCGGAATCGCCGAGACTCCCAGTGGCATCAAGAGGTCAAACAGCTCTTCGAGATG
This sequence comes from Planctomycetaceae bacterium, assembly GCA_035623955.1. Classification (GTDB taxonomy): domain Bacteria; phylum Planctomycetota; class Planctomycetia; order Planctomycetales; family Planctomycetaceae; genus DASPSM01. Next base: position 19,818 of record DASPSM010000012.1, on the reverse strand, counting down.
GCCCAACGGAGCGGCATTCAGGCTATTGAACCAAGCGCGCCCACGACGTGGCGGCGGCGCGGGCCAAATCGATCCGTCCGGCGCGCGCCGCGGCCCACCAGCGCCAGGCGGCTGGCCATTCTGGCCTGCCGCTTCGTCCCAGCCAGCCTGTTTATCGCTGCGTCCTTTGAGCAAGAAGTTCGCGGTGTCAAACCACTTCTCATCCTCCGGGCCGATGGAATCCAGCAATGTCTCGGAGAGAACGGCGACGCGTCCCAATCCCTTAAACGCAGTCAGGATTCTCCCCGCAGACCGCTCGTCAGGCAGCAGAAAACCCTTGGGCCCGACGACGAACTTCGGGCGCTGGGGCAGTTCGCTGGTCAATTCGTCGAGCAGCTCGCCATGCCGCAATTCCAATCCGCCTCCGGTGACGATGCAAACACTGCCGCCGGCCCGCACCCACTTTCGTAAGGCCAGGGCCTGGTCGTTTCGCAACTCCGCCAGCGCGGGGGGCGTGAGCACCACCACGTCGAAATTGCACAGCGTCAGCGGATCGGCGGGGAGGTCGGCTGTTTTTACGTCGTAACTGACAGTCGCCGACTGGTTCTGAGCCTCGTCCGGCGTCAGAAATGTTTCGAGCCGGATCTTGTCGAAAAACTGCAGCTGGGGTTCGGGTGTGGCCGCCTTCGCGCCGGCAACCACGCCGACGCTGAACCACTGCACGTAGGGAGTGGGGGCTCGGAGCGTCTGCTCCTCGAACTCAAGGCTCCGGCCCGAAGTCACGAAGCGTCCGCGAATCGTCAGCAAGTTGGACGACTGGGTCACAAAGAAGGCGGGCAACAGCCCATTGAACTCGTTCTTCCCCGGTGAGAGCACAAACCCAGGGATGCGGAACTCGCCCAGCCGCGTCTGCTCGTCGAAAACCTCGTATTCGAGATCTCCCTGAGCGACGGTGCGCTCGGGCCAGTCGAACTTCCAGATGACGGGGATCGGCGCCCCGGACCGCGCACGACGGTAGCGGAGGATCAGTTTCGCCGTGAGCGGCGCCCGGCGGGGCGGAGCCTGCGCCCGCGTCCGTTCTTCGTCGGAAGCGAAGAAAAAGATCGCCAACAACACGATTGCGCCGAGTCGGGCCATCGCGCGGGCCCCCTCACCCCCAGCCCCTCTCCCGCGAGGGGAGAGGGGAGAAGACTTGCACTCAGCCCGTTCGTGTGCAGAGCCAAGCAACACTGGTCCTCTTCCCCCCTCTCCCCTCCGCGGGAGAGGGGCTGGGGGTGAGGGGCCGCCATCGCTGCCGCAAGATCGCACACCATCATTTCGCGACGGCGTGGCTGGGGTCGAACCGTCTGCGGTTCGACCCGAGGCCTTTCGGCGCGGTGGGGGCGGCGAAGACGCCGACCCCAGCCACCCGTCGTCATTTCGCGGTCGATTCGTCATGCCTCAGGCCAGCCTCCAGGACGGCGCTGAAAATACCACCACTCGACAAGCAGCACTCCCAGTCCGGCGAGCGCGAATGTCGGCCAAAGCGGGCGGTCCGCGTCGATTCGCTCGCTCGTGGCCGCCACTTCCTGATTCTCTTTAAAGCGCAGCTGTTTGACCGCCGCCAGCGACGTCTCCATCGAATCGAGCAGGCTGACGCCGACGCGGGCGGCCTCGGTGCCCCCTTCCATCACGCGATATTGGCCGATCGACAGGGCCGACACGCCGTTAAGCACCCCCGATTCGTTCGCAGCCACGTCGACGGCGCTTCCCTGCGGACCGGTGACGCGGTACGTCGTGCGAGGCTTGAGTTGCAGAGCAGGCAAGACTCCTGTGCGACTGCCGCGCACCTCCGCCAGCCCGGATTGCAGCCGCGCGATCTCCAAGAGGTTGGCGGCCAGGATCGGGAATCCGACGCGAAACGGCAGCGTCGAGCGGTCGACATGAAACAAGAGGTAATACTCCAGCCGCACGCCCACACGTCGCTCCAACAACAGCGGACCCGTGCGACCCGCTGCCAGGACCGAGTAGCCGAGTTTCTCGAAGTCGCCATCCTGGACTCCCGCCGCCGAGCGTGGCTGCTCGATGCCGGTGACCTCTGAAAGGGTCACGTGTCCCAACAGGGGGCTGCTGCGGTCCCAGTCGACGACGTCGATCGTCCCTTTGCCGATGCTGACCAGCTTCGCGAGGTCCTTTGGGACGAACCCAACAAACAGAGCGGCCGCGCAATCGATTTTCACGTCCTCGGGCCGATCGCTGACGACAACATCGAAGCTGGCCCCCGCCGTCGCGGGCCCCTCCTCCACCAGCTCGATTCCCTTTTGTACGCGGAAGGCCCGGCGAAACGACGTCAGCGCCGAGGGGACGAGGACCATCAGCGGCCGGGGCTTAGGCAACTGCAGGTACGCAGTGTTGTCGAATTCGAGGGAATCGAAACCGTCGGGCGTCAATCGCGCCTCGAGGCTCGCGGAGGCGGCCGACTCGAGTCGGAACACGACCCGTTTGGTGCGGCCCGGCACAAGCAAGATTGGTTCCGAGCCGACCGACGCACCGTCCCGAAACAGTTCGAGCTTTCCGGTCGACTGGCTCGCAGACGCCGACCCTTCGACGCCCACAAACACCTCCCACTGCTCCGTACCGGAGCGGCGAGCGTTGAAGGCCGTAATCCCCATGTTCGGGCCTCCGGGAGGAATCTGCTGGTAGACCAGTTCGAACGGCAACTCGAAATCGGCGTCGGCCGGCAGGTTGCCATCAGTGAACATCAGCACGCGCTCGATCGGAACCGTGTGCGCGAGCGCCTGCGTCATCCGCAGAGCATCGACCGTCTGGCTCGCGACAGGAACGACGTCGAGCTTCGCCAATGCGTCCTTGAGAATCGTCTTGTTGTCGGTAAAGTCCGTCAATCGGCGGGCGGTCGAGTGAAACGCGATCAGCGCAACTCGCTGATCGGGCAGCAAGTTGTCGATCAGCGTCTGGACCTGTTTTTTGGCGACGTCCAGCCGCCGTTCGCCGCCGGCGCCGTCGAGCGCCCCCATGCTCGCCGAGCAATCGATTAAAACGGGCTGGTACTGGGCTCGCACGCTGGCGCGTGGCAGGAAGGGTTGCATGGCGGCCAGCACCAGGCAGGCCAGCGCCAGCAGCTGCAAGAGGAGCAACAAATTCCGCTTGAATTTCTGAAACGGAGAATTCACACGCTGATCGTTGATCACCTGGTACCACAGCACCAGCGACGGGATTTCCTGCCGCGGACGCCGCAGCTTGAGGAAATAGACGAGCACCAGCGGCACCAGCAAAAGTGCCAGCCACGCGCTGCCCAACGAGAAGAAGCCGAGCCAGCTCATCGCACCCAGCCTTGCCTCCGCAGCCGGTCGAACAAGAGCCACTCGATCGGATCGTCCGAGCGAGTCGTCAAGAACCGCCCGCGGCGCCGCCGGCAGTGCTCGTCCAGTTCTCGTTCCAGCTCCCGGCGACGATCGTGATAGAGCGAGACCAGCTCGCCGACGTTGGAAACGTCGAGCGTTTGCCCGCTCTCGCTGTCGACAAACCGCAGGTCACCGGTCAGCTCGGGATCGATCTCCGCCGGACTGAGGATCTGCAAGGCACAAACCTCGAGCCCGGCGCTGAAGAGCAAGTTGAACGACCGACCCAGCGATCCGAAGGTGAGGAAGTCGGAGAGCACGACGGCGATGCCCCGTCCCCGATGTCGCTTCAAGACGGCTTCGACCGCCGCCTCGATCGTCGAGTCGCCGCCGGCTTGCAGCCCCTCGAGAAACTGGAAGACGCGGCCGCGGCTGACGCGGCCCGTGCACGGTGGACAGATCGCCGGCTCTCTGGCCCCTTGGCCGCAGGCGTAAATGCTGACCGGTTCGAGCGAAAAGAGTCCCATCAGGGCAAAGGCGCCTGCCAGCTGGCAGGCGCGCTCGAATTTCCCATCGAATTTCATCGACGTCGAGGCATCGATGATGATCACGATGCATATCTGCTCTTCGTAGCGGAACTGCTTCACGTAGGGGCGATTGAGCCGCGAAAAAATGTTCCAGTCGACGAACCGCAGATCGTCGCCGGCGACGTAATCGCGGAAGTCGGAAAACTCGATGCTCGTTCCCCCTTTGCCCGAGAGGTGCTCACCGTGCGCGCGGTTGGTGAGCCGGCGCCGGGGCGCAATCCGCATCCGCTCCAACTGGCCAAGGATGGAGTTATCCAACAGCGTGGTGAATTGTTTAAGGGCTTCGTCAGCCATCCGCTGCGCTCTCGGTTCCTTTTCCTTCTGTGTGCCCGAAACCAATCCGTTACACCTGCTCCTCCGACAATCGTTCGATGCACTGCCGGATCAACGTCGGGACGGCCATGTTCTCGGCCTGTCCGTCATAATTGAGCAACACGCGGTGCTGCAGCACGCTCGTCGCGAAGTGCCGCACGTCGTCGAAGCCGGCGTGGGCGCGGCCCTGGCTGAGGGCCCGCACGCGCGCCGCGCGAATCAGCGACTGCGCCGCCCGGGGGCTGGTCCCCCACCTCACGTACTTTCGGACTTCGTCGGTCGCGAAATCGGTCCCGGGATGCGTCGAGAGCACCAGTCGCACGGCGTAATCTCGGATCGGGTCGGCGACCACCACCTTGTCGAGCACTTTTCGCAAGCCCAGGATCCGCTCCGAGTCGAGCAGCTTTTTCGGCTCGGCCGGCCGCTTGAGGATCGTGCGCATCACAACGTCGTTCAGCTCGCTGCGGTTCAAAAACGGCACTTCGACTTTGAACAAAAAGCGGTCGAGCTGCGCCTCGGGCAGGGGATAAGTCCCCTCCTGCTCGATCGGGTTCTGCGTCGCCATCACGAAAAAGGGCTGCTTGAGTTGATAGATCGTGCCTGCCGTGGTGACGGAGCCTTCCTGCATCGTCTCCAAGAGGGCCGACTGAGTCTTAGGCGTCGCCCGGTTGATCTCATCCGCCAACAGCAGCTGCGTGAAGATCGGGCCAGGCCGAAACTCGAATTCGTAGCGCCCCTCGGCGGTAGTCGTCATGATTCGCGTGCCGATGATGTCGGCCGGCATCAGGTCGGGAGTGAACTGGATGCGGCGGAAATCAAGATCGAGCACGCGCGACAGGGCCTTGACCAGCTCCGTCTTCCCCAAGCCCGGGACCCCCTCCAACAGCACGTTGCCGCCGCAGAAGATGGCCGTCAGCGTCTCCTCGACGACGCGTTCTTGTCCGACGATCACGTTCGCGATTTCGGCGCGCGCATTGTTGAACATCGCGGCGAAATCGTCCGCCTCGGCCTGGAGAACCTGGAATTCTTCGGCCGACTGTGTCTCACGTAGGTTCGTGCTCACTATTTCCCCTCTTGTTGACGTTTGCGTTTCAGTTCGAGCAACCGGCTGGTGGTTGATTCGTCGGCCGGCGTCTTGCCCTCGGGCGGTTTCGCTCCCGTTGGTTTGCCCTCGGGCGGTTTGGGCGGAGCCGCGGTGCCGGCGCTCGGAGTCGCACCGGGCCGGCCTTCGGGACGCAGCGACGCCGGAATCGGCAGGCGCTGCGCGTCGAAGGCTTTCTTGAGAGTCTGTTTGCGTGACAACAACGTCCCCATCGTGGCCGTCGATTCTCCCTTGCGTGAACCGAGTCCGAAGAGGTTCGCGAAAGAGTGCCGATCGATCTGGATGCGTCGAAACGCCACGTCGAGCGGCAGCAGGCAGGCCAGCGCCACAAGAAACCAGTCGAAAATCGGCCGGGAGCTGCGTTTCGGATGCCGGCGCGAGCGATAAATCTCGTCCGCGCTGGCGTCCTTCTTGAGAACCTTGCCCCCCGTTTTCTCGGCAATCTCGTCGAGCACGATCGGGTTGGAGCGGAACCGCAGATACTCGGGCGAATACGAGACGATGAAGCCCCCTTGCGTGCGGGCCGTGCGGTCCCCCGATTTGCCGATCGCCATCAACTGGTAGCGCCCCGGTCCCCACAAGGGGAAGGTCGCCTGGTAACGCCGCGGAGCGATCTGCCGCAGCGCGATCGACTCAGACCGGTCTTGCGGCCCGGAAACTTGCGCCTGCATTTCGAGGAACATGTTCTGTGGATGGAAATCCTCCGCCACGACGACTCCCTGCGTGCCGGAGGCGTAGGCCCACATCCGCAGGTGCTCCTCTTCCTGAACGCGGGCGATGTCCGTCATCAACTGTTTGACGAAGGCCCGGTAACCCTCCCAGCCGACCCAGTCGGCTCCCCAGTTGGTCGACAGATCGGAAGTGAAGGCCGCGGTTGTTCCCAGCCCGAACTTCCAGCGGGCCAGCACCGGGTCGACCGATTCCTCCTCGGGGAGATGCGCCTGCAGGACCTCTTCGGTCAGTCGCTCCTTCGCAGTCGTGAGCACATACCCGTGCAGCGGAGGCAGTCCGCCCAGCCCCTTGAGGATCGGCGACGGAAAGCCGATTTCGGGAGTGAAGGTCTTGTTCTGCACCATGGCCCGTTTGAGCGACTTGGCTTCTTTGATAAAAATCGAAGGAAGCTGGTCCGGGTCGTTAGTGGTGTAGTACCGGCCGCCCGTCAAATTCGCCATCGCCTGCAGAGTGCCAACCTCGATCCCGCCGTGCGGATAAATCGACACCGTCGAGATCGTGATCTCTTTGGCTTTGCAATCCTGCAGCAGCTTGGGGCTCGGGGGCGCCGGGTCGCCGTCGGAAATGACGATCATGTGCTTGGCGGCTGCATCGCTCTTGCTGAGTGCCGTATAACCGGCTTCCATGATCGGCTGAAAGGCGGGCATATCCGCCGGCGTTGCCGCGTTGATCTTGCGGACCATCGCGTCGTACTGGCTCACGGGCGTCAGTTCGAAGACCCACGACGAGTCGCCCCCCATAAAGGCCAGCACGCCCGCCTCGTCCTGCGATCCCAGGACGCGGATGGCCTCTTTCGTGACCCGCTTGGCGTACGTGTTGCCTTCCGGAAATTCGCAGGTGTGCAGCACGATCACCAAGGCGCCCTTGGGAAGGATCTTCTTCTTGGTGATATCCATCGTGACGGGGAGAACGTCTTCGATCGGAGTCTTGTTGTAGCCGCCCGGCCCAAAACTGTTGCGGCCACCGACCATCAAGAATCCGACTCCCAGATCGCGGACCGCGTCGTGCACCGCCTTGAACTGCACCGGATCGAACGCGTCGGCCGCGACGTTGACAAAGATCACCGCGTCGTAGGGCATGAGCGAGAGGGCGTCGCGCGGGAACTGTTCGGCCGTGAAGATGTCCACGAGCCGCTGCTCCGCCCGCAGGGCTCCCACGAGACTTTTCCAGTCCTCAGCCTTTCCCGCCGAGTCGCGGACGACCATCACGCGCCCTTCCCCCTTCACATAGAGGTAGTTGAGGACGGTGTTGTTCTGCTTGAGCTGGTCGGCGCCGGTGGGCGTTTCAATCGTGGCCGAGTATTCGTAATAGCCGGGCTCGCGGAGCTTGATCGGGACGACGTAGCGATTTTTGCCCGCGCGGAATTCGACCGGCTGCTCGGAGATGACTCGCCCCTGCTCGCGGACCACCAGCCGGCCCGAGCCGTTCTGCAGACTCGAAAGCACGATCACCGCCTCATAGCTGTCGCCGATCTTGACGAACCGCGGCAGGTCGAGCCGCTCGAGCCAGACCTCGTGCGAATAGTCGTACTGCACGGGCACGACGTCGACAGCGATGTCGCGCGACTTGAGCTCGTCGAGGATGCGCGTGAGGCTCCCCTCAGTCGCGACCCCGTCAGAAATCAGCACGATTCGCCCGGCGTTTTCCTCAGGCAGCATGGCGGCCGACAGCGAGAGCGCCTGCTCGATGTTCGTCGCTCCGCGGTCGACATGCGAGTTGATCGAGACCGTGTCCTTGTCGAACGGGAAGGCCTGCCGCGGCGGAAGCTCGGCTGCCGCGTTGCGGCCGAAGACCACCAGTCCTGCCTGGTCGCGCTCGGGCTTCTCGCTGACCGTGGTCGACATGAATTGAAGCGCATTTTGCGTCGAGCCCTCGCCGATCGAATCGGATAAGTCGATCGCGTAGACCACCGAGAGCAGGTCGCTGGTCCTCACGGCCCGCGGCTCGGCCAGCGCGAAGCAGAACACGCCGACGAGCAACGCCCGCACCAGAAACGCGATTCCGGCGCGGCGGCCGGGCAGGCCGGAATAGCCGGCGACGGACATCCACCAGATCCAGACGCAAAACGCCATCAGCACAAACATCGACGGCCGCACGAAGAGCACCACATGCCTCAGCACAAGGGCCGTGCACGTGCCGAAGTACGCGACCAGAAACAGAACGAGCAGCAGAACCTGGCGCAGTGTCACCGGTCGCCGGGGAGGCGGAAGGATCGTCCGCAGCACTCGGCGCAGCCGCTTCATCTCAGCAGCTCCACAATCCGCCGATTGTCGGTGTCGGCCACGAGGACCGTCCCCTTCGAGTCGACGTCGATTCCCCAAGGCGTTGCGAACTGCCCCTCCCCGCGTCCCGGGCTGCCGAAGCGGCCCAGCAGCCGGCCAGTCTTCAAATCGAAGCGTGAAACGCGCGCGGTCGAGTACTCGATCACAAACAGGTCGTCCTGCGGCCCCAGCGCCAACGCATAGGGATAGCCGAGGTCGACGTCGGGCGCGCCGAAGACGGCGCGGAACTCGCCCACATCGGAAAAGACCTGGATGCGGTTGTTGAACGAGTCGGCGATGTAGAGCAGGCCGTCGCGCCAGACGACGCCGCTGGCCCGCTCGAATTCGCCCGGAGCCGTACCGCAACGGCCGATCTGCAGCAAGAACTTTCCGTCGACGGAAAACTTCTGCACGCGATCGTTCCCGCCATACTCGCCGACGTAAAAGTTGCCGTGCGGATCCTGCGTCACGCAAACCGGGTAGACGAACTGGGACGGACCGTGCCCCCCGCTTCCCAGCATGCCGACCACCTTGCCGTCGTGATTGAAGAAGACGACGCGGCTGTAATGCGTGTCCGCCACGGCGATCCGACCGTCGAGAAAGACGCAGGCCCCTTCGGGATTGCCGTAGCGAGCGTCGGGCATGTCCCACTTGCGCAGCACGGTGCCGTCCTCGCCGAAGACGATCACCCGGCCCCCTTTGTCGAGCACGTAGTTTTCGTGATTCGGCCCGCACGTCACGCTGCGCGGAGCAGGAAACCGCGATCCCTGGGGTGGCACCGTCCAGTAATGGATTTCGCGGACCTTGAGGACCGGCTGGTCTTTCTTGTCGCAGGCTGATCCAAAAAAGCACATCACCAGCGCGACGATGAGTTTCAGCACAACGCGCTGCCCCTTGCCCAGTCGCGGCCCCGACGGTCGATGAAAGAATCGCCGCGTCGTCGCGCTTTTTGGATCGGAAACCGCCACCTCGCCGAACGAGCCGGCAAACCTTGCCTCCTCGACCACGAACGGCCCGTCGGACGATGCAGTGACGACAATCTGCTCGGGCCGATAGCAGCGATCCGCGTCGGCCTGCGTCCCGAGCCAGTGATTCGATTCTGCCGGCGAAAGCCAGTTCGCCGGGCCGAGCAGGGCCGCCTCCTCCGGCGAGCGAGGCGCGTGATACAGGTCCCGCATCGAGCCGCTATAAATCAGGCGCCCGTCCCGCAGACAGATCGCGTGCTCCGCCTCGGAGAGGGCCACCTCGGGCGAGTGAGTGGCGATGACCAGCGAGACGTTTGAGTCGCGGCAGTGATCGCGGATCACCTTCCAGTAGTCGCCGATGCGGGCCGGATCGACGTGTGCCATCGGCTCATCGAGGACGAGGACGCTCGCGCCGCTGGCCAAAGCCCGCGCGATCGCCAGCCGGTTCCGCTCGCCGTGCGAGAGCTGTTCCGGTGTCTTTAGGGAGTGATCCTCGAGATTGAAATCGGCCAGCCAGTCTCGGGCGGCGCGTGCTTCGCCGTTTTGCACCTGCTCCAGGTGGGCGCGGGCCGTCCGGTGCGGCCAGAGCCCGTCGTTCTGCGGCACCCAGAACAGGGGGAGTCGGCAGTTGTTGCGCGCGAGGAAACACTCGATGCGGCCGCGATCGGGGCGGGCAAAGCCGCACAGCAGATTCAGCAGCGTCGTTTTGCCGGCCCCCGAGATTCCAAGCACGGCCGTGATCCCGATCGGGATATCGAGCGCGTCGACCTCGAGCCGCGGACGGGCCCAACCCTCCACTCGGACCCCCTCGAGATGCCAGAGTCGATCGCTCGCCGCTTGCGCCCCCGTCCGTAGTTCCTCGTGAGGCTTCATTGCAGCACCCAGCGTACGACGAGCCGACGTCCCCCGGCCAGAACGACGATCCCGGCAAGCGGCAGGAGAATCGACGCGACGATCATCACCGAGAGCGGATCGTCCTGCCGGTAGTGCATGAAGTTGTACATCCGCACGACGAACGGAGTCGCAGCGGGGGGCGCCAGGATCGAGGGCGCCGTCAGCTCCCAATAGGCCCAATACCAAACGAGCACTGCGGCCCAGAAGAATCTGCGGATTTCCAGCTCGTCGATCAGTCGGGCGGCCGAGTGCCGTTGCGGCGCGGACGGAGACTGCGCGAGCATGCGCGCGCAGTGAGCCGCCTGCGCGCGTCGTGCGGAGCCGAGCACCGCCGTCAGGATGAACGACCGCGGCAAGAGGACCAGCGTGGCGGCGAGGATCAACGGCACAAGGCTCTGCGAAAGTCCCCGCAGCCCCGGAAGCTGAAACAGCCAGAGCATTCCCATGCTCAGCACGAGCGATCCCAGCGCGCCCGGCAGGCTCAAGAACGAAACCACCCATCCCCGCCACTTTCGTGAAGTCATCCCAAGCGCCGCCACGCAAAAAACGCCGGTGCAAAGCACGGTGGCGGAGGCGATGGCCGCGGCAATGCCGATCTCCGGCAGCAACGGGCCACTGGCCGCCTGGCTCTGAACGCCGCGGAGGGCACCGCGCAGCACGATCAACCCAGGGCCGCCCGCGACTAGTAGCGTCGCCACAATCAAAAAGACGCCGCTGGCAAGTCGATGTTGTCCGCGTCCCTCGTCACGCGTTTCCACGCGCCAGGGGGACGACATCCACGACCCGAGCAGGACCAGCACGGGAACGATCACCACCAGCTCATAGGCGAGGGGTGTGGCAGCGAAGCTCAACGATTCCGAAAGAGGGGGGCCACCCGCCTGCCAGTTGAACAGCCAAACCGTCCAACTCGCCGGCGATTGCACGTCGCCAGCGGTGATCCCCATCAAGGCGGCGATCTCGAACTCCTGGAAAGCCGAAAAAAAAATGACCGCGAACGCGGCAATCGACGCATGGCCTGGCCCGCGCAGCCATGTCAGCGCGTCCGCCAGCAGCCGCCGCGTTGCAGCTTCGTCGCTACGGCGCAGCAGTCGCTCGCAGTGAATGGCCTCGGCGGAGATAGGGGAGGGTGGAGCAAAAATCCGAATCAGGACAGCGGCCGCAAAGAACCGCAAAAAGAGCACCACCCAGTAGACCGCCTCCGTGGTGCGGGGGTAGTGCACGAGCATCAAAGCCGGCCTGTAGTACGCGTATCCCACCAACAGCGGCGGAACGAGAAAGGGCACCAGCAGAAGTGCCCAGACGAATCGCCGGCCGACGAAATTCGCCTGACGCGCGGTAGGATCGCGCCCGACATCTCCCTGGCCTTGGCCGGCGGAACTCTGCCACGACGCGATCGACTCCGCGACGGGCCTGGAAACAAACGCGGCGGCCAGAGCCACCACCACGCTACGCAGAAATGACCAGGCACAGACCGCCGCCAGGCTCATTGCTGCGACTCCGATTTGAGCCACTCGATGCACTCGCGGCGCGGCCGTTCGAGAGTTCGCAGATCGTAGCCCTGCGGCACCGATTGAGCCAATTCGCGAACTTCCGTCGGGATTTGCTGCGCGTCGACGGGACCCAGAGGGATTTGACGGGACTTCGAGCGGGCCAAAGCCAGTTCCGTTTGAGCCGACAGGAGATAGTCGACGAGGAGCTGCGCCTCGGCCCTGTGCTGACAGCCGTGGATCAGCGCGACGGTGTTCGGGATGATAATCGAGTACTTCGTTTTGGCGCCCGTCTTGGAATCGGAGACGAACAGAGGCAGCATCGCCACCGGTTTCTTGTCATCCAAGCCTTCAAAAAAGTCATCGGTATCGGTCCAGCCGATTTCGCAGACGCCTTCTCCGACGGCGTCCTTGGCCGGGGCGTTGCCCGCGACCTGACGCAGGCCGCGCTTGCGCAGGTCGGCCCACCAGCTCTTCAGCCGCTCGGGGCCCCAAAGTTGCCACAAGATGCTGAACTGGGTCAGCGTCGTGCCGTAAAGAGGATTGGCGACGACCGCCTGGTCGGGATGCTCCTTAAACAGGGCTTCCACCTTGTCGCGATCGGGCTGCATTTTCTTCGTGTTGACGATCCAGACACGCATTCGGGCGGCAAAGCCGGTCCAACGCCCGTCGGGGTCTTTGTAGAGAGCGGGGATCCGTTCGTAGCCCGGCCCTTTGTAGGAGTCGAGCACCCCCTCGCGGGCCAGATCCATCGTGCCGACCTGCTCGTTGTTCCAGAAGACGTCGCACTGCGGGTGTTCGCGCTCGAGCTTGAGCCGATTCACGAGCGACAGGGACTTAGTCGCCTCGGTGTCGTAGGTGATGTCGACTTGGATCCCGCTCTGTCGCGTGAATTCCTGGAAAATGGCGTCCGCATAGATCGCGTCGTGAGCGCAATAGGCGTTGATCACCGGGCCGCTCGGAGCGAACATCCGCGGCCTGAGCGCAAAAGCGATGAGACCGCCCGCTAGAATGATTGCAGCGACCGCGAGCGCGGTGCGTTTGTGATTAGCCATGGGCGTGCGTCATTTGCCCGCCGGGGGCGTTTCCTCGATCGAGTCGAAGTAGCCCTTGATCCCTTCGTGGTATCCGGGCGGGATTTCCTCGCGCAGAATGGCTTCGCTCAGACCCTGCTTGACGTCGCGCACGGCCGACCGATATTGCTCCTTGACGTCGGCATGCTCGCCCATGCCTTTGGTCTTCAGCGTCAACAGGACCTTCCCCTTGGAGATCTGTGATTTCGAAAGCTCCGTCTTGAACTTGGACTTTGCCGAGTCTTTTTCTTCCGCCGTGCCCCCTTCGCCGAACTCGCCGTCGGGCGTGGCGTCCTTCATCAGCTTGGCGTACATGGCTTCGTATTCGTCCATCGACTTCAGGCCCTCGACTTTTTCCCCAGACAGCAGGTCCTTGTTATTGAGAGCCTTTGCCATCTGCAAAACGGAAAGGGCCTGCTCGAGATCTTTGAGGTCCTTGGCCGACTGGGCGATTTGCTCCAGCTCCTTGTCGGCGAGCTTCGCCGACTCGGCGGCGCCCTTGAGCGCTTCCTCGGTCGCCGGATCTTTTGGATCGCCCGACGCAGCCTCGGCAGCTTTGGCGGCCATCCGCATCTGCTCTTGCGTCCGCTTGAGTGCCGCGGCCAACGTCTTCGAGCCCGACTGCTCTTCGGCGAACTGCGCGAGCGCGTCGAGCCGCTCGCGGATCTTCTGAGCAAGTTCCGCCTTGCGGGCCGGATCCTGCGTTTTGGCCAGTTCCTCAAGATCGCGCTGGACGGCTGCAAACTCTTTCTTGAGCGACTCGGTCGAGCCGGCCTGCAGCTCGTCGAGCCATTTCTTGGGCATGGCGCCGGAGCCGCTTCCCATCTGCTGCCCGGCCATCGCGGACTTCGACAACAGCTCGCTGAGTTTCTCCGAGCTGATCTTCCGCCATTCGCCGGCGACGGTCTTTTGCGCCCCCGCCAGCAGCTTCGCATTGGCCTGGCGGGCTTTGATCTGAGTCCCCTTCATCGCCGCCTTGAGCTGGTCGAGCGCTTCCTTGACTTCTTTGGCTTGCGTATCGGAGAGATTCTCACGCTCGATCTTCGCCAGGCGTTCCTTCGTCGCCTGCTTGCTCTCTTCGATCTGGCGCAGCTCCTCGCGCGTTTCCTCGGCGGCCGCGACCTTGCCGAAGGGATCGAATTGGGGAACCAAATGCACGCCGGCAACCAATGCAGCCAGCACCGTCGCGAAAGCCGCCAGCCGTCGGTTGATCCGCAGAGGAGCGACCTCGCGAGGGCGGATCGTGGCAGCCCGTGCTTCGGCTTTGGCCGCCACGAGGGGCTGATATTCGCCGGCACTCCCCTCGAGCAGCACCATTGTCAGATACAAGTCATGAGTCGCCGCCCCGCGATCGACCACGCGGGCCGCGTCGCGTGGACCGGGCCGATGCGGCCACGCCGCGCCAATCAATAGTCCGGCGACCGGAAGCAGGGCGGGGACCCAGACGTTGGTTGGGAGCGAGAAAAGACCGGTCAAGCGGGCGGCCAGGAAGAGGCCACAGTAGAACCCTCCCAATGCCAGGAACGCGTAGAGCCCTCGTCGGCCTGCCACGGACCAGCGCAGCCTGCGGAGCGTGCGATTCACCAGCCGACGCCAGCGTGCCCCTGCCGCCTGTGTTTGGGCGGCCGGTGTTTCGGCGGCCTGTGTCGGAATGGGCATCGGCAACCTCCGAGCGACTGAAAGCGGTCCGTGCGCTCATTTCAACATAAAAACCAGCGCCGCCCGATTCAAGGAAGTTCCGGCGCTCAAAGGATTTATGCGCTGCTTCCGCAACTGCGGACCGCGACTGGTCGGGCATCGCGGCTTACTCAACAGACGCGCCCTCCGGCACCTTTTGTCTACGCCGCGTCTGGCCGGGTAAAGCTGCCCCTTCTCAGGGGGCATGCGAGGTGCTCCCTGCCCATATCAGATGCGCCAGTTGACCCACCCTGAGCCCGTCCTCGCGCTCAGACAGATAGCGAGCATTGAGGGCCTCGGTTGAGAAATCTTCGGCAAAGGCAAAGCCGAGGCTGCGCAACTGCTGCGTCAGCTCGGCTGGGACGAACGAGCTTTGGAACGGCTCTCCATCCGAGCGTACGTGGTCGGCCAAAGCGTCGTAGACTGCGCGTTGCCGCAGCGTGAGGACTTCCGGTGCGAGGGAGTAATCAAACACGACACCCCCTCCCGCGTGCGTTGCCGAGGCGATGTAACTCAGCGTCGACAGAATCGCAGAGGGGGTGAGATAGGGGACGACTCCCAGCCAGGAAAAGAGCGCCCCCGCGGCCGAATCGAAACCGGCGGCGGCGAGCGTGTCCGGCAAAGTTTGGTGCTCGAAATCGATGGGAACGTAGGTCACCGAGCCCGGGGAGTCGATCCCCGCGTCCCGCAAGCGTTCGCGCTTCCAGGCTTGCGTCGCCGGATGATCGACTTCCCACACCCGCAGCGGCAGATCCGGTTTCGAAATCCGGTAGGCTGACGTATCCAAACCGGCACCCAGCACCACGTACTGCTTGACGCCAGCCGCGCGGACGCGTGCCAGCTGATCCTCGGCGAAACGAGCGCGGACCGCCACGAAGGCCCTCAGGTAGCGCGCGTGCCGCTCCGTCTCGAACCGGGCGGGGTCGGCCCGAATGGCAGCCGCCACCTCGGCTCCCAGGATGTCGATCGCCAGCGGATCGTCCAGGACCGCCGGACGATCCAACAATTGATGCGCGGCCCGATGCAAGGCAACCCGTTCGGCGGTGCGACTGGTCCGGCTGGGAATCATCGTGCTGCGCTCGCGGTTACTTGAACAAAAAGCTCGCTCGATTGCATTTGTAGAATCGGGCGGTTGCAGTGAAAAGCGTGCCGGCCCCCGGCGATTAGCGCCCAACGACATCCAGACTCCGCTCCTGGCACAATTGAGCCGTGGCGATCAGCAAGCATAACGGAAGGCAATCAGCGGTCGGACTTCGATCCCGGTACGCTTACGCCGGCACCTTCTTTTGCCTCGCTGCAGTGCTGATACCTGTCGCGACGAATGCCAATTGGATTTTTGCCGTCCTCCTCTCATGGCTATCGCTCGATCTGGGGCTTGTGGGTCTCGCCTATTTGTGGAGATGGAACACGATTTTCGGCAAGACTGCCGCGGGCTCGTTGCGGATGGGTCGTGCCACATTGATGCTGCCCTACCTCGCCCTGACCTGGATCGTGTGGCGCGTTCATCACTGGGTCGCCCGTGGGCCAATTTGGAACGAAGTCAGTTCAGGAGTCTTCGTCGGCCGGCGCTGCCGCCTGCGACAATTGCCGCCGGAGGCGTCCACCGTGATCGACTTCACGGCCGAATTTGCGGGCGACAAAGAGTCGCGCGTCAAGCTGAACTGGCTGAGCATCCCGGTCCTGGATGGTTGCGCGCCCGATTCAGCCAGCTTTGAACAGGGGTTCAACTTTCGCGACGGCACCCGCCGATCCGGCATCTATTTGTGCTGTGCCAACGGACACGGGCGAAGTGCGACTTTCGCTTGCGCCCTGTTGTTGAAGACGCGCGTCGCTCAGACTGAGGACGAGGCAATCGCCATTGTGTCGCAGCGAAGGCCAGGCGCATCGCTGAACCCCGAACAGAGGCGGTCTTTGAGCGAATTCAGGGCGCGATAGCCGAGACGGTTTATGCACTCCGCCGGACCGGTGCCGGCTCGGGCGCGTGGCCGACGTTGAATTCGTGTCCGGCGTGGCTCCAGGCGCGGTCGAGCGCCATTAAGGCTTCGCGCAGCGAGACGGCCCGGAGCAGGCCGTCGTCGCAGTGCCGCACCAGTTGGAAGCGGACCAGCTTGTCGATTGCGTCGCCAATCTCGAAAGCGACTTTGAGTTGCATCGATTCGTCGAGGAATTGTTCAATCGCGTCGTCGAGCTGCACTCGGTTCCAGCCCGCTTCGCCCGCCTTGGTCAAGAGAAAGAAATAGGCCAGGACCGCCTCGCGAAATTCCTGCTCCTCGGCCTCGTTAAGCAGTCGGAACAAGGTGCCCGCGTTGTTATCGAGATTCTGGTAATAGAGGCTCTCGGCCAGGCTGAGCTGATACTTTTGCTTCGTCTGCAGATATCCGTAAAAAGACCGCAGGCCATAGCCCAGCGTGCCGCCAACCAAGCTCAGAACAGCGAGCGATTCGTAAGCACTCGCGAGTGCCACCGTGAGCGCCCCCTGCAGCAGCTTCCAGATGGTGATGGCGATTCCGCTGAGCGTCGGCAGCACGATCTTGCCCTGGTCCGTGAGGCTGAGCTTCACTCGGGTCCCGGGCAACAACATCTCGAGATCGACCTTAGGGATGTCCTTGAAGAGCTTGATATAGACCGAGTCGGTATCGACGTGTGCGGGATGCCCCGCCCCCTCGCGCAGCTTGAGCATCACGACCAGGCGCTGATAGACAGGGAGGCGGATTTCTTCCAAGCGCATCAAGTTCTGCCAGCGCCGCCGGGTGCGCTGCCCGATCACGTCGCCGCGGACGAAGACTTCCAGGCGGTCGAAGACCTTGAAATCGACCTCGAGGTTGATTCCCCAATCGGTGCGCCTGTGCAGGGCGGCGCTCATGTCGCCGGGCCCGAGCCGCTTGAAGTTCGCCCGCTCCAACAGCCCAATGAATTGCGCGAACAGCCGTTCGATTTCCCCCGCCGTTTGACTCGGGTCGTGCGGTCCAAGTGGCTCGGTGTCGGAATCGGGGTCGAAAACCGCGTACGCGTCCTTGAGCTGTTCCAGACGCGCGTGGTATTCGCAATGGAGCGTGGAATCCAGACGGCGGCAGAAGCGGCGGAAATGATCGCGATCGTGGATGCCCGGCGGCCAATCCCGGCACAACAGCTCGACCAGGTCGGTCTTGCGGATCGGGATGAACGGCTCGCGGTCGTTAGACACAGCCACGCCCCTCTCGCGCTCGCCAATCACCACAAATCCACTCCCGATTTCGCCTGAAAGGGCACGCAGTTTCGTGATTGTCGCGGGATAGGGCAAGGCGACTTTGCGGCGGCGCGGCGGCTCAATGTCGCCGCCGTGAAGAAAGCGTAAAATGCTTTCGGGGCGAGGCAGCTGCCCAGCCGAATTGGCGATGCACGAGGGCGACCGATGCGAGTCTGTTTTGGCCCCGCGCAAATTGCCCTGATTCAGGGCGATCTCACTCAGCAAGAGGTCGACGCCATCGTCAACGCGGCAAATTCCGGCTTGGCGGGGGGAGGGGGGGTCGACGGCGCGATCCACCGCGCGGCCGGGCCGTCGCTGATGGAAGAGACGCGTCGACGCTATCCGCAGGGCTGTCGCACCGGCGACGCGGTGCCGACAGCGGCCGGAATGCTCCGGGCCAGGCACGTCTTTCACGCAGTTGGGCCGATCTGGCGCGGTGGAATGCAGCAGGAATCAAAGCTCCTGGCTTCCGCGCATCGTCGATGCCTCGAGCTGGCCGTTGAACACCAGTGCCGTAGTATCGCGTTTCCCGCGATCAGTACGGGCGTTTACGGCTATCCCAAGGACCTGGCCGCTGAGTGTTCGCTCACGACGGTTCGCGATTTCCTGCTGGAACTGGCCCGGCCGTTCGAGGCCCGATTTGTCCTGTTTGACGCCGGCACTTTCGGGGCCTTCGCCCGCGTGCTCGAAGCGATGGCCGATTGAGATTCTTACTCCCTCTCCCGGCCTGCCGGGAGAGGGCCGAGGTGCGGGCGGCCTTCGTATCTCCTCGGGAATATAAGAGCCCTCACCCTGCCCTCTCCCATCGGAATGCAACGTTATTCATCAGCAGATTAGGAAAGCCTCGGGTTTTGCGGGCCCGTAAGCATCCGGGACCGCGATCGGGCGCACTTTTGCAGGACTGCCCACTCCAACGATTGCCGCATCGCTTGTCGCTGCACGGGGTTTAGAGCTGTTGGTTGATGAATAACGTTGCATCGGAATGGGAGAGGGTGGAGCGCCGCCCTTCGCGACAGTCGCGGCCTCCCCCCTTCGCGAACGGATGGACCTTCCCTAGAATAACTTCAACATGAAGGAACCAAATTCCGCAGCGGGGGAGCACTCTGGCGTTGCCCAGCCGCTTGAAATCAAGACGTTCTATTCGGACGAGGCTGTGCCCCGCGCGCCGGCGCACCGTGGTGCGCGCCCGCTCATCGGCCGCACCTTGAGAGATTATCGCGGGATCGCGATCGCACTGTTTCTGGCGACCTGCCTCAGCGTGTTTCTCGCGGGATTCGAACCGGGAGGCGGCTTTTTTACGATCGCGGACGCGTGCTACAAAGCTTATTTACTCGGACGACTGCCCGAACTCATTCGCGAGCTCCGTCCTGAAATTCCCGTGATGTTGAAGAACGGCGGCATTTATTTCGCCGCGGTCATGACGATTCTCGTTGCGCACGAAATGGGGCACTACCTGCAGTCGCGCCGGTACAAAGTTCCCGCCACATTCCCGTTTTTCATCCCGTTTCCCATTTCACCGTTCGGCACGATGGGGGCGGTGATCATCCAGGGGCCGGGCGTCGCGGACCGCAAGAGTTTGTTCGACATCGCCATCAGCGGGCCGCTTGCCGGTTTGGTATTTGCAATCCCAATCACGTTGATCGGGTTATCGCAGGCGCATGTGGACGTGATCCATGGGGTGGGGACCCAATATGGCGATCCGTTGCTCCTGAAGTGGCTTGCCCGACTTTATTTCGGTCCCATTCCCGAAGACCACGACGTGATCTTGAACCCGTGGCTGTTTGCTGGTTGGGTGGGAATCTTCATCACGGCGCTCAACCTGATCCCAATCGGCCAGCTGGACGGCGGACACATTCTGTACACGCTCATCGGACGCCGAGCGCATCCCGTCGCAATGTTGTTGTTGGCTCTGGCCCTGACCTTCATGATCGTGCGCGGCGAATTCGCCTACGGAGTGATGGTGGCGCTGCTCTTTCTCTCAGGGCCCCGGCATCCGCCGACCGCCAATGACCACGTCCCGCTGGGGATCGGCAGAATCGTGCTGGGATGGCTGACCTTGGCGTTTGTGATCGTCGGCTTCACGCCGGTGCCGATTACGATGCCCACCGCTCCACCTCAGCAAGAGAGGCACGAGCGGCCTGCAGGATCGAGCCAGCTCTACGAGGTGCAGGCCAGGCGATCGGGA
>DASPSM010000884.1:0-11305 GCA_035623955.1 Planctomycetaceae bacterium | reverse complement strand
AAACTGCCGCGACTGTCATTTTTTCTCATTTGCTGAGGAGCCTCCCTTGAACGCCTCGATTCCTTCCCAGTCGTCACGCGCCGCCGTTCGGCGTCCGCGGGGATTCACATTGATCGAGCTATTGGTGGTGATCGCGATCATTGCGGTGCTGATCGCGCTCCTGCTGCCGGCCGTGCAGGCGGCTCGCGAAGCGGCCCGCCGCAGCCAGTGCCGCAACAACCTTAAGCAGATCGCGCTGGCGGCTCACAACTACCACGACGTGTCGAAGTGCTTTCCGCCCGCGTTTGACTTGCTGTTGGCCAACGCTAAATGTGGCGGTGCCGGGGCGTTTTGCATGTTCTGCCTCACGAATCCCTGCTGCGGATACTGTCATACCGACGGAAACATCCATGTTTGGGGCGAACGCCTGCTGCAGTTTCTGGAAGCCACGAACGTCTACCACAGAATCTGCATGAACTCGCCGATCTTCTCGCCCGCCTGCCTGGCGTTTCCGCCGTTCGGTGCCGGCACGTATACGGCGCTCAACTCGGGATCGTGCTGTGCGGGACTGACCCGGCCGGCCGGCGCGATCATTCCCGTGTATGCCTGCCCGTCCGCGCCACGGACGCTCAATCCCTTCCAGGAAAACGGCCTGGTTACGGAATTCTCCGGCGGGGCGGTCCCCCCCTATTGGGCCGGCGCGAGCGATTACACGGCGGTTAACTGCTACTGCTGCGGACTGGCCAACGCGTACGATCAGCAAACGACCCCGTGCGATCCCCAAGGACAGAAGTCGTTCTGCACGCCGATGGGCGACGTGCGGCGGGCCGGCGTGCTCAACTGGCTCAGCATCCGGCACGGGTACGGTCCTACCTCCATCGACATGATCACCGACGGCACCTCGACAACGATCTTCGTCGGAGAGCTGGCTGGCCGTCCCGACCTCTGGGTGCGAGGTGTGAAGAAAATCGCAACCTGCCCCTGCACGGGCGGCAACCTTGTGCCCGTGACGCCGACCGGGTTCCCGGCGCCTCCGGCTAACGCGGGGGGATGCTGGGGTTGCCTCGACAACGCCTACAACCAGATGTTTGGCTCGACCTTTACGGGAGGAACCGCTCCAGTGACGGGAACGGCGCCGGTTTGCTTCATCAATTGCACCAATCAGGCAAAGATGAATCTCTACAGCTTCCATCCCGGGTCGTGCGGTCTGGCGATGTGCGACGGCTCGGCCCACATGATCAGCGAGAATATCGGCATCCTCGCGTTCTGCCGCATGATTACCTACAGCGGCCGGGCGCCCGTCACGGATAACTTCTAGATTCCGGGCGCAGTTCGCACGAACATTGTGTCCAGGGGCTGCGCGCCAGCGCAGCCCCTGGACTGTTTTCCTTTAACAGGCGGCTTCTCTGGGCAACCAGCGAATCCGTGATTCATTTTGCCCGCGGCGACGCGCGGGACTGCCCGAGCCGAGGTCGATCGCATGTTGAGGAGAAACGGGTTTTGTCTGCCGAGGGGATTGGCGTTCCTTTGCTTGGCCATCCTCGGCGCGGGGGGATGCAGCCGTGTCCCGACCGAAAGCGAGGCGTTGAAAAAATCTCTCGAGGTCAACGGCCGCTCAGCCCAGTCGGTGGTCAAGTTTTCCGGGACGGTCACAGTCGACAACCAGCCCCCCGCGATCGACCGCCGCAATCCGCTGTTCGTTTTCGCGTACGACCCCAAGAACCCGCCCAAGGGTCGCCAGCAGCCTTTTGCAACGCGGTGTGACAAGAACGGCCATTTCGAGTTCAATACGTATGGCTCGGGCGACGGCTTGCCGGCCGGGTCTTACATCGTGCTGTTCGCGCAGCCAAAGGCCGCGGGTGGGGATGGGCTCAATAACCTCTACAACGATCCGGACAAGAATGGCAAAGAGGAGCGGTTTCGAATCGAACTGAGTAGGCCAGGAAAAACGGATTGGGCATTCGACCTGGCGGTCGCAGGCAAAGACCCTGTCACGTCGCCAGGCGAGCACGCAGTGACGGCCGCCCGCGGCAAAAAGAAGCGGGGCTGAATGTCTTGCGTCTTCCCGAGTTGATTCGTCTGGGAAGCATGGTCCGCGTTTGATGAAGGCGAATCACATGTCGTCGCTCGAAGGAGTCTCCACCAGGCCCGCGCTCTCGGCCGAAACGCGCCGAAGTTATGAGCAAGATGGCTTCCTCATACTCCGTGAGGTGTTCAAGCCCGAGGAGACGTCCAGGCTGTCGTCCGCGGCCGAGCGACTGCTCGATCGTACCGACCTCGTCGATAAGCTCAATCTGCGCTGCCGTTTCCAGGGCAACTGTGCCGGCGGTGAATGCCTCTTCGAGACATTCGACCCGGTGATCGATTTGGCCGCGGAGTTTCGGGACATCGCCCTCGATTCGCGCATCCTCGATTTATTGGGCGAGCTTTACGGAGAAGAAGCCCGCCTGTTCAAGGACAAACTGATCTTCAAGCCGCCCGGCGCGATGGGTTACGCACTGCACCAGGACTATATCGCCTGGCCCGGCTTTCCCCGCAGCTTTTTGACCGTGCTTGTGCCGATCGACGCCACGAACGCCGAGAACGGCTGCACCGAGGTCTTTGTCGGAAAGCACCGGGAAGGCGCGCTCTCGCCGGAAGACGGTGACTATCACGAATTGCCGGACGAAGTCCTCGACGACGCCGAGGGGGTCCTCTTGGAGCTGGAACCGGGCGATCTGGCGGTCTTCGGCGGATTTACGCCCCATCGCTCGGGACCCAACCGTTCCGGCGGGTGGCGGAGACAATTGTATCTAAGCTACAACGCCCTTTCCGATGGCGGCGAACAGCGCGCGGCGCACTATCGCGAGTTTCACCGCTTCCTGCGCCGCAAATACGCCGAATACGGCTTGACCGACACCTATTATCTTTGAGGCCCTTCGTCAGGGCAGAAGCGCGCAGTTTGGAGGGGGCACCTTGGAAACCGCCACAGCGAAGAAACTGACGACCTTTCACGTCTCGCTCAACGTTTCCGATCTCGCGCGATCGATCGATTTCTATCAGAAGCTGTTCGGCACTCCCGCGGCCAAGCGCCGCCCCGATTATGCCAAGTTCGAGTTGGAGGATCCGCCGCTGGTCCTTTCGCTCGAGCCGTCTGGCGCCTCCGGAGTCGGCGCGCTCAATCACGTGGGGTTTCGGCTCTCTGGGGCCGAAGAATTAGTCGACCTGCAGCGCCGACTCGAAATCGCCGGCCTGAGCAGCATCCGCGAAGAAGGGGTCGAATGCTGTTACTCCCGGCAAACGAAGTTCTGGGTTCAAGACCCGGACAAAACGCTTTGGGAGTTCTACGTGCTCGAGTCCGATCTGGAATGCGCGGGCGACCACCGGCATCCCCAAACGGTGGCTCTCTCCGGCCGGCTGCAACCACTGCCAGAGTTGCCCACTGCTCCCTCGAAATCCGTGCCGCCCACGAGTGCTCTGCCGGCGCCCGTCGAGTGGGAACATCGCCTGGGAAGCTCTTTTCCTCAACGGCTTCCATTTCGCGACGGATCGCTTGAGGAAGTGCGGCTCCGCGGAACGTTCAACGCCCCCTGTGAGCCCACAACGCGAGAGGCGTTGCTCGCCGAATGCCTGCGAGTGTTGGCCCCGAGTGGCCGGATCGTCCTGCATCACCTGACGTCCGACGCGCCGTTACCTCCCGGCAGCTTGCCGTTGCCTGGTCCGGCGGCGGTGGTCGAGGATGTGCCCCTCGACGCGGATCTGCTGGCGTGGATCGAGGGTGCCGGCTTCGGCGACCTTCGCCTGGTGAAGTTCGGCGGCACGCCCTCGTTCACACTTCGGGCCGTGCAATTACGCGAAACGATCGTGCAGGCGATCAAGCCTGCAAACGCGGAGGAAGAGGGAATCCTCGTGACGTATAAGGGCCCCTTCCGCGAGCTCGTTGACGATGCCGGACGGGTCTTCCGTCGCGGCGAGCGGGTTTGGGTTTCGTCCGCTCGCTGGGAACTGATTTGCTCCGGACCGCTCGGGGAATCGTTCGTGCGGTTGCGCACTTAGCGCAAATTAAAGCCTGTTTGATCGGATCTTTTGCGGGACTATAATTTGCGTACAACTCTCGACGGGCGACCGCCATCTCTGGGCCGGAGGAGACTTGTGCAGCGGGATTCTCTGGAATCTGAGCATTGCGCCGAGATGCTGCGGGCGCTTGCCGACCCGGTGCGGCTGCGGATCATCGATGCGCTGCGGTGCGCCCCCAAATGCGTCAGCGAGCTGTCCGAGCTGCTGCAGGTGGAGGTTGTGACCGTCTCCCATCATCTGGGGATCCTGCACTCGGCCGGCTTGTTGGAGCGCGAGAAGAAGGGGCGATTTAAAGTCTATCGTTTGCGCGACGGCGTCTTAGGGCCGGCCAACGGAGGCCAGGGCAAACAACATATCGACCTGGGCTGTTGCCGGCTCGAGATTCCGCCCCCCAACTCCGATCTGCCCATTATTGAGTCGCGCAATTCGTGATTGCGCGCTCTTCAGCGCGAGCACGCCAGTCAAGACGCGATCTTAGTGCCCACCTGCAGCGGCCTCACCGCCGCCAAAGCCCAGGAACTCCGGTCCGATCGCAATGAGCAGGATGATCATCCCGAGTGGAGTGTAAAAGAAGTTGCCCACCAGGCCGATGACGAGCGGGTACTTCGCGTTGGACCAGTTGATGATGCCGTAGACAATCGAGATCAGCGGAGTGATTGCGAACCCCAGCGGGCCGAGAAAAATCGAAGCCACCCAGCCAAAGTTCGAGGCGAGCAAAATCGCGCCGAACCAGGCCAGGCTGTCGATGAAAGCCTCGTACAAAAGCCAGAAGTGGCCGATCAGCCCGCAGAGGATCCCCACGATCAACAGGCCCGAGCCGACGCCCAGCAGGAAGCTCTTGCCCATGATTGCCGCGCCGGCGCCGCCGAAGGCAAAACCGAACACGCCGGCCAGGCCCACCGCGGCAAGCACGACCTGCCAGGTCAGCCCTTTTTTCGTTTCGATCTCGTCGATGTTCGCGGTCTTGGGAACGTACTTGACCTCGGGCTCCATGGTCTCGAGATCGAGGTAGTCGAGGAAATAGCGCGTGTACAGACCGTTGGCGCGCATCAAGAAAACGGCGCCCGCGCCGAACACTCCGGCCGCAACCACGCACAGCCCAGACGACATGAAGAGCGGCGTCCAGTCCAGGTCGATCTCTTTTTTCCCCCGAAAGTCGGCCAGCTCCGGCGGAGGCACCGAGTTCTTCGGCAGGTCGGCGATCTCCGCCAACTTGACGTGAACGACCGAGTTGTAGCTCGAATTCTGGACGAGTTCGCCCAGCCCTTTTCCCCACACGATGCCCGCGGCGGCCACACATCCGATCGGCACGATCATCAGCAGCCCGAGAAACATCGCCCAATAGGCCAGCGCGGGCAGGGTTCGGAAGAAGGGGCCCGACATCTTGTTGAGCAACCAGCCGCGAATCGTCACCGGCATCGCCATGTGCGACATCGCCAGCGGGAACAACAACGCCGCGAAGATGACGGCCGGCACTTCCAGCCCCACCGCGACGAGCCGGAACCCCAGGATCAGAAACACCAGGGCCAGAATGTGCAGCGGGGCGGCAACGTCGAGAAACCACAAGACGAACTTGAATCCAAGGGCGGTCCCCAGCAGCTTCTCGAAGTGGTGCCTGGAAAGCTTCTTCTTTTTGCGCAGCGTGAGATCGATGATCTTCGTGTGCAGATTCCAAGCCAGCCCCGGAGGGATCAGGATCGTGACTGTCGCCAGGAACCACCAGAAGATGCGGGCCAGCGGTGCCGCGCACCAGAGCGCCACCATCACGCACAGCGCGCCCAATGCCGTAAAGATCACCGTATTCAGGGCCAGGCTGATCGACAATCCCTTGTTTTTCTTCCAGAACTCAAAGCTGTCGCTGAAAAACTCCTTGTAGTAC
Source organism: Planctomycetaceae bacterium (assembly GCA_035623955.1). GTDB lineage: Bacteria > Planctomycetota > Planctomycetia > Planctomycetales > Planctomycetaceae > DASPSM01. The sequence continues at coordinate 5,391 of DASPSM010000884.1, read as the reverse complement.
TTTCTCGGGTTCGGGCCTTTTCGCGATCGCTCGGCCTGCAGCTCGGGGCTCAGCATTCCGGTCACCAGGTTGACCTGGCACTCCGGACATTCGGTGTCCTCCGCCGAAACTTCCGCCCCGCACTTGGGGCAAATGCGAGTCTGCGTGTCTTCGATCGAGTCGAGGTCGAGCTTCGCAATCACCATGCTGCTGCTGGGAGGACGAGCCCCCGCCTTCTTCCCCGCCGGAGCAGCCGGCGCGGCTTTCTCCGCGGGAACTCGCACGGGCTTGCCGCACTGCGGGCACTTGACGGCTTTGCCACGCGCGCGGTCCGGCGCGGTGACGACGCGCTCGCACTCTTTACAGCGGACTTTGACAGGCATTCGGCTCTCTCACCCCGGCCCAGCGTCTCACTTCCACTTTATCAATTCGAGGAACGATTGCACGCGCTGATGACCCTAAACAGCCGCATTCGCTTGGGAATTGTGGCCGCGACCCCCGCTCCAGCACGCCAGAGGAGTAGGCTCAGCAGGCCGGTTGCGCGAGACGGCGTTTCCGGCTTGCCGGCTAATCTCGTGCGAGCGTCGGCGCCGTGCTCAGAACCTGGCGTCCAACATCACGCCCGCCGTTCCTTCGCCCGGATGCACGTAAGGGATGATGTGCACCACCCGGGAGTCGCCGTACAAAGCGCGTCCCGCGACCGATTTGCCGATCACGTAGCCCAGCACGCCGCCAAACACGACGTCGGAGAGATCGTGGTCGCGGGCATCGATTCGGCTCCATCCGACGAGGCCTGAGAGAATATACAGGGGAACGCCGATCCAGTGCCCCTCGTATTCGTCGATAACGGCCGACATGCAAAACAAGCTGCCGTCATGCCACGACGGGAAGCCATAGTTGCCGCCGTTCCAGCCGTCGCTCGGCCGCTTGGTGTCGGCGATGCCCTTGATGGTCAAGGTGCTCAAACCAAAGATCGTGTACGCGCTGATCAGGGAGGTCATCATCTCATGGCCCCACTGGTCCTGCTCCCAGACGGTGAACGCGTACGCGCCGAAGATGACCGGGATTTGATACTGGACTGTTCCGAAATCGCCAAGCAGGTTCGTCCCGTGCCCCCAGCGATCGGGATGCTCGGCCGTCCAGTTGCGCACGTCGTCATCGACGTCGCCCCGCAGCGCCAAGGACCCGCCGAGCGCCGTGCCGAGGATGATGAGATTGTCCCAGTTGTTCACCACGCCCCAGGCGTCGTGAGCGACGCGCGGCAGGAAAGCCCACGCGTCATCTGTGAAGGTGAGCGGCGGACAAATCGGCGGGCAGGGAGATCCGTCGATCGGCTGAAGGTCAGAGCCGCTTTGGAGAGGCGAGGCGACGGCCTGAGCCGGGGCGATGAGGGACTCTTGGGGAGGCATGAGCGGCCCCTCGTCGTCGAGCGGTGTCGGCGGTGTTTCGGACGCCGTCCGGACGATGCCCGGCCGCTCGGGCGGCCACAGGCCCGCCTCCCAGCGACTTAGTACTGTCCAAAGGCTCGAAGGACCGTTTCCCCAGATCGTCTGAGTCGCGCCGAATGGAACTGAGCCGACCAGGCCCGGTGGCGCATAGTCGATGAGCACGAACTGCGGCTGCACATCCGGCCCGGCCGACCAGAAGCGCGGCGGCTCCGCGCTGAAGCCGGATGCGGAAATGACGGGAAGCGACGCAGAAACCTCGCGCGGCGCTGGCGCGACGTCGAAGATCAGCGATCCGGGGAGTTCGTCGGCAGGCAGCCGCCCGGTCGCAAGACAGGCAACGGCGAACGCGGCCAACTTCACCCAGGCGCTCGGCCTTCGCCAGGTCGGAGTCGCGGCTCGCGGCCGTGATTGCCGGCGGGGGCGCATCGCATCGACGCGTGCCATCCCTGGCGCCTTAGCTGAAAAGGACTACGGGAGCTTCGGCCGGCCGGTGAACGCGCGGCTCCGTTCCGCCCATGCCGTCAATCCACTTTCTTCGTCCGGGAGAAATGGGCCAAAACATCAATTGCCTGCTCAGCGCGTCGCGAGGCGCCAACGGAATTCCGATCATCATCCGTACATCTTGCCGAGCCGGAACAGTTTGCGGCCGTGGCGAAGACCGGAACATGAAGAACGGGCTGGCAGGGCCGAGCGGAAGCTGCAAGTGCCCCAGTGTTAACCCCAAGGCCTTTTTGAAGATTCGACGCCACAGGCCGCACAACGCGTGCGGCCGCTCACTGACACGCTCGCTTCCGCTTGTTTATCATGACTCCTTTTCAGTGGTCCGTCAGCCGAGGCCCGCTTTTGGGCCACTCGCATCCGAATGAATTTCCAGTCGCCCCATCGCGCTAGAAGGGCGATTGCCAGCACACCTGGGAGGGACGCGTGACGTCCGACGAAAACACCCTGATCCAATCGCTCGAACGCAACATCGCCAGCGTCCTTTTGGGCAAGCCTGAACCGATTCGGCTGGCCGTCGTCTCGTTGTTGGCCGAAGGACACCTTTTAATTGAGGATGCGCCCGGCGTCGGCAAGACGCTGCTGGCCAAAGCCATCTCGAAAAGCCTCGATTGCCGGTTCACGCGGCTGCAATTCACTCCCGACATGCTCCCCAGCGATATCCTCGGGTCGAGCGTCTATTTGCCCAACTTGGGGGATTTCGAGTTCCGCCGCGGGCCGATCTTCACGAACATTTTGCTGGCCGACGAAATCAACCGCACGACTCCCCGCACGCAAAGCGCGCTCTTGGAAGCGATGAACGAGGGACAGGTCTCCGTCGAAGGCCGGACCTACGCGCTCGATCCCCCGTTCTTCGTGCTGGCGACTCAGAACCCGCACGAGTACGAAGGGACCTATCCACTACCCGAAAACCAGCTCGACCGCTTCACGATCTGCACCGACATCGGCTATCCCGATCGAGCCCACGAGATGCAGATTCTCGAAGCGCACCGGGCCGGCGAAATGGTCGATCGACTGCAGCCGGTCCTCACCACCGAGCAGCTCAAGCGGCTGCAGGCGGCGGCCCGTGAGATCAAAGTGCACCCCTCGATCAACTCGTACATGCTCGACATCGTGGCCGCCACGCGGACACACGAAGAGCTGGACTTGGGCGTCAGCACGCGGGGAGCGATCGTGCTGTTCCGCGCCGTGCAATGCCTGGCCTTCCTGGAGTCGCGAAGCTTTGTGATTCCCGACGATGTCAAACGGCTGGCCCTCCCGGTGCTGGCCCATCGCATCGTCTGCCGCGGCCTGGTGCGCGAGGGGCAGCGCGACCGCGCGCGGACAGTCATCCGGCAGATTCTCCAAAAGACACCTGTCCCAGCCTGAACCCGCCCGACTCGCGAAGCGCCGGCCTCAAGCCTTCCGCTTGGAGAATGATTCGCATGAGCATTCCCGGCTTCTTTGGTGGCTTCGGAGTCGTCTACGCGATCCTGATCGCGATTGCGACGTTCATCGTTCACACGCTGTTCGCATTTGCAGTGGACCGCGACGCGAGACGTTGCAAACGGCGCGGCGAAGAGCTGATACTGGCCGGCCCGTTTCTGTGGGCCCTGGCAACGTTCGTGGGCGGTCCCCTGGTGGCAGTCGCGTATTGGCTGGTCCACCATTCGACATTGAGGGACGCTGGCACGCGGCCCTCAAATAACGGTGGCACGACGTCCTGAGGACCGCAGTCGCTCTAGGGGTTTGCCAGCTCCTCCTGCTACAATTTCGCGCCGCGCGGTCGCCCGGGGGGACCGGTCTGAAGCCGTCTCCACCCGCGGCTTTCACGCGCGGGATTCGGGAGGAAGGGACGCATGTTTTCGACGACACATTTCCTGCGCCACGGACGGCAAGGCCGGCAGAGCGTCGCCCTCGCAGTAGCGTTGCTTGCCGCGGGTTTCATCGGAGCGTCAAACAAGGCGGCGGCCGACTCGGATTCACCCGCGAAGAACTCGAGCGCCAAGCCGCAAAGCGACCGCCCCCGCGGCCAGCACGCAGCCAACCGCCTGGCCCGCGAGACCAGTCCGTATCTGTTGTTGCATGCGCACAATCCGGTCGACTGGTACCCCTGGTCGCCCGAAGTCTTCGAGAAGGCCCGGCGCGAAGGCAAACCGATCTTCCTCTCGATCGGCTACAGCAGCTGTCATTGGTGCCACGTGATGGAACGGCTGGTCTTCGAGAACGAAGAGATCGCCCGGCTGATGAACGCCAACTTCATCAACGTGAAGGTGGATCGCGAAGAGCGGCCCGACGTCGACGACGTTTATATGACCGCCTACCTCGTTTACGCCCAGGCCGTCGGCGCCGGCGATTCGGGGGGCTGGCCCCTGTCGATGTTTCTCACCCCCGACGGCAAGCCGTTCGCGGGGGGAACCTACTTTCCGCCGCAGGATCGCCCCGGCCAGATGGGATTCCCGACGGTGCTCGCCCGAGTGAGCAACGCCTGGCGGACCGACCGCGACGCAGTCCAAAAGAACGCCGACGCGATCTGCGCCGAAGTGCGGCGGCTGACCCGAGCCGGTTTCAACGCCGAACCCGTCAAGCTCGAGCGCGCGCTGGTCACCGCAACGATCAAGTCGCTGATCGAGTCGCGCGATCCGGAATTCGGCGGCATCGACTTCGATCCGCACGAGCCCAATCTTCCGAAGTTCCCCGAACCCGCGAAGCTTGAACTGTTGGAGTTCGCCGCGCGAACTGCGAATGACCAACAGGCCGACGCCCTGATGACCAATACGCTCGATCATATTGCCGCGGGAGGAATCGTCGATCAACTGGCCGGCGGCTTTCACCGTTACAGCACCGACCGGCGCTGGCACGTCCCGCACTTCGAGAAGATGCTCTACGACCAGGCGCAGCTGGCCGAACTGTTCACCGACGTCTACCACCGCACGGGGAAGCGCGAGTATCGGCGGGTGGCCGAGCAGGCGTTCGCCTTTGTGTCGCGCGAGATGGCCGACCCGGCCGGCGGCTTCATTTCGTCGCTCGACGCGCAGACCGGCGGAGTCGAAGGCGTTTATTACGTCTGGACTCCGGCCGAAGTTGACGCGGTGCTCGGGCCAAAGGACGGTTCTCTGTTCCGCAAGGCCTTTGGCCTCAACGAGCCAAAGGAGTTCGAGCCCGGATTCGTCCTGCGGCGGACCGCGTCAGTCGAGACGCTCGGACATGATCTGCACGCCTCGCCGGAGGAGGTCGAAGCCCGGCTGGCGGACGCGCGGGCTCGCCTGCTGCTCAAGCGTCAGAGTCGCCCAGCGGTCGCGCGCGACGACAAAGTTCTGGCGGCCTGGAACGGCTTGATGATCCGCGCGCTGGCGCGGAGCAGCCAGACGCTGGGGAACGATGCCTACCTTCACGCGGCCGAAAAGGCCGCCAACTTTGTGCTCGACCGCATGCGCGGTCCGCGAGGCGAACTGTTGCGGACCTATCGGGCCGGCCAGGCGAAGAT
>DASPSM010000882.1:0-2668 GCA_035623955.1 Planctomycetaceae bacterium | reverse complement strand
CGAGGCTCCGATGGCCGCCATCTCGATGAACAACTTGGAGCCGAATTCCAGGTCCGGTACGAGACAGGGGTGCTTGTATTGCTCGAGGCTGCCGCCGGAGTTCTTGCGACGATTCTTCGAGAAAGCCGTCCACGTGCCGTCGGGGAGCGGCATCCACTTCATCGGGGCCAGGCGGCCGGTGGCGCGTTTTTCCTTGTACTCGCAGTTGAGCGATTTCAGCCGTTCGTCGACTCGCTGGGCCAATGAATCACCGATCGGCACGCCGACGTCCCCGCGCTCGACCAGCAACTGGTAGCGCGGCGGGTCGCCCCAGACCGGGCTGACGGTGAAGTGCGAAAGGGTCAGCCGCATCTCGTCGATCACGCTGCGGACCGCGTGGACGACCTGCGATTCCGAGATCTTCTCGCCGGTGACGTTGGCGATGTGGGCCCCTTTGTGAAGGAACTCGATCATCGGCGTCGAGTGATAATACCCGGTGCAGCGGACCACGTCGAAAATGTTGTATCGGTAGAGACCCGACGAAGTCGTCAGCAGGATGTAATAGTTGCGTCCCTCCTGCAGCTCGTGGGCTTCCAGCACGATGGCGTCCTGCCGGCCATACTCTTCCTCCGGAATGAACTCGAAGAAGTGGCTCGTGACGTCGAGGATGCCGTCCGCATGGTGATCGGCAACCGGAATCGTCATCCGGCCCTCGCTTGCCGACAGGCCGTGGTCGCGAACGGGGATTTCGCCGAAATACTTCTTCAGCGTCGACAGATAGGCCCCCGCACTGCCGCCGGTCCAGATGGCCAAGAGCTGTGTTTCCGGCCAGAAGTCCTTCGGCAGCAGGTTACCGGTGCGATCGACGATGGCCTCGAGCTCGCGGGCCCGGTCCGGGCGCTGCCGCGAGATCTTCCGCCGCAGTGCCTCCCGGACTTCGCCCGGCACATTTTCGGCCGACGAGAGCGTTCCGTCGGCGATATCGCGGATGAGATCTTCCTTGCGAGCGTCGGCCAGCTTGGCCAGTTGGATCAGCGTGCTGGGATTGGCCGTCATCACCATGCCGACCTGCCGGTCGGCGATCGCCAGCCTCATCGCCGTATAGAGCTTGGCGTCCGAGTCGCGGATCTTGGAAACCACGCCCGGCACGGTGTACATCGTGCGGACGATCGGTTTCTGGCAGGCGGCGACCAGGCCGCTGATGTTGCCGCAAGGCGTGCCCCCCGGCGTGCGGAAGAGGTCGAAATCGCTGCTGAGCTGCAGGATGTGCCGGCTGTTGATACCGGGATGCTCGTCGAGCGCCTGAATGCCCCAAACTTGCCAGCCGCTGCGATAGTCGTCCAAGAATCGCTGCGTGATGGGAATGCACTTCGACTGGGACGTCGTGCCGCTGGTGAGCGAGAACATCAGCAGCCGATTCTTGGCTCCCAGCAGGGAATCGGTGCGGCCCGATTTGACTTCTTCGATGTACGGGCGGAAATACTCGTAGTCGGAAACGGGCAGGCGACGGCGGAACTGACTCACTGTGCGGACGCCGTCGAGCCGGTGATCGCGCGAGAAGCGCGATCCGCCGTTGAGCGCGAGCAGCCCGAGCAGCGTGCGGGTCTGGGTCGTGCGGCAGGTCTTGGCAGCCCGCAGGAATCGACGGGCTTCGTGACGGGCAAAGGCGCGGGGAACGGCGCCGACGCGGGCGCGCACATATCCGACCATATCCATGGGGTTGCTCGCTGCCGTGTGTCGAGGACCAGGTCGCCGTCGCCGGTCATCCCAGGAAGCGGGGCAACGGGCGCGGGCGGGACTGTCGGCTTACGGGCGAACGTCACGAAGGCGGTCGCAACAATCGCGCAGGCTGAGCGCAGACGAGCCCAACCGGAGGAATCGCGAGCTGCCGCTGCGGGCCGACCTGTCCCTACTTCTTCCCGGAAGCCGGTTTTGCCGGTGCTGCGGGTTTGGCGCCGCCTGCCGCCTTTGCGGCTGGTGCGGCTGCCTTGCCGGTGGTCGCCGCCGGTGTGGCTTCCGCGGCAGCAGCAGTAGTATCGGCCTCTTCTTTGGCCTTCTTTTTCTTCTTTTTGCCGGCTGCGCTCTTGGTGATGCGCACTTTGGGGAGGCCCAAAACGCTGCGTCCGGGCGTCCATCGCTCTTCGACCTGAAGCTGGACAATGCGTTCGTCGCGCTTGAGCACGTTGCGCGAGCGGACGAGGCGTCCTTTGCGCCTCAGGCTTTTGTCAATCGTCACGTCAGGATCTCCAATCGATGGACAGCCGTCGCACTCCGGGAGCGCACCGCCAGGGCGCTCAGAGTCGAATGTGTTGAGAAAGCAGTTTTCCGGTCGTGCGAGCCAGACCAATGTAAGCGATTGTTCGAGGGGCTTTCAACCGAGCGGAATCTCGCCTGGGTAGGGTGTGCCAAGGCCGCGTCGCGGCCGCGGGCACACCAGCTTCAAGCCGAAATCCGAATGAGTGACGAAGGAAGCACGAAGCTCGAAGGAAAACCAACTTCGGGCTTAGGTCATTCGGTCATTCCTTCGCCATTCGTGCTTCGTCATTCGGATTTTCGGTGGTGTGCCGGCGCCCGCTTAGCGCGGACTTGGCACACCCTACGTCCGCTTTGCAGCTCCCCGGGGGCGCTCCCCCTGTTCAACGCGAAGCCCCTGGGATACCTTAATATTGGTAAAAAACACCGGATCGCG
>DASPSM010000872.1:0-7730 GCA_035623955.1 Planctomycetaceae bacterium | reverse complement strand
GCGGCCTCGAGCCGCTTGATCAGGAAGCGGAACAAATCGAGCTTGAGCACCTGCTCGCGGAGGATCGTCTTGCGGTCGGCGATGTCCTCGACGATGAAGTGTCGCCCCAGGTCGGTGAGCACGACCATTTCTTTCGGCGTGTCGAGGAAGTCGAGGATTTCGCCCGCCATCACCAACGCCAGCGTGTGGCCGAACTCGGCGTCGGTCAGTTTTTCGAGCGTGAAGACGTCGACCTTTCCCTGGTGGTCGTGCACGATTTCCAACAGGCCGAAGACCTGCTCCAGCTCGACGCAGGGGATTGGCTCCATCGCCATGCCGGGAATCGCCGACTTGGGTTCGGCCTGCGGCGGTTCGTCGGGCATGTGCTCGCTGACGATGATCTGGTGAATCTGCCGCACGAGCGCCAGGAAGGCGGGCGACTGCGAATTGCGCGGGTGGGGAATCGTGTTTCGCAGGATTTGCCGGATGTGTCCGGGCATCGTCCCCATGATCACAATGCGGTCGGCGAGCAGCACCGCCTCTTCGATCAGGTGCGTGATCATTACGATGCTCTTGAGGCTCGACGGAGCGGCCAGGCGGTCGGTCGAGGCCCCGTTGCGCGAGACCCAGAGATTGTAGATTTCGCTGCGGAGGCTCTCGGCCGTGAAGACGTCGAGGGCGCTAAAGGGCTCGTCCATGCACAACAGTTCGGGGCCGCGGGCCATCGCCCGGGCGATGCCGACCCGCTGCTTCATTCCGCCCGAGAGTTCCTTGGGAAAGGCCTCTTGGTGGCCGCCCAGACCGACCATTTGGATCGAGCGGGTGACGCGATCGGCCGCCTCTGCCTTGGTGAGGTTCAAACCGGTGAGGGCCATCTCGACGTTCTGCTTGACCGTCAGCCAGGGGAAGAGACCGAAATTCTGAAAAACGAGCGCGACTCCTGGGTGCATGCCGACGAGCGGCCGGCCGTGCGCGAAGACGTGGCCGCGCGTCGGCGGGATCAGTCCGACGAGCACTCGCAACAGCGTGCTCTTGCCACAGCCGCTGGGCCCCAGGATCCCCAGAATCTCGTTGGGGCAGATCTCCAGCGACACGTCTTCCAGCACGAGGTCCCCCGCGCCGAACGCCACGCAGACCCGGTCGGCCGCGGAGATCGCGCACTCGTCGACGGGAATCATCGCCGCGGTGACGGTCGACTTTTGTTCAAACGGCTTTGCGAGGGACACAGTTGAGACCCGAGTATTGAGGCACCGCCAACTAAAACACCCAATTCTTCTGGGACTTCGGCTGCGAGCCCCTCACCCCCGGCCCCTCTCCCGCAAGGGGAGAGGGGAGAAGAGTTACGCACGCCGCGTGATTGTGCCTATTGACACGAACGCTGCCAATCTTCGCCCCTCGCCCCTTGCGGGAGAGGGGCCGGGGGTGAGAGGTATGCCTCAAACGCTCCAAAAATCGCGCACGCTCAATAAGTTTACCAGCCCTCGTCAACGGATCCTCTACGTCGTGAGGCTGAACCGCTGCTCGGCCACGCGATAAAGCTGTCTCCAGAACGAGCGGTTGAGCAACACCACGGTGACCGCCATCGTCACCACCGCAGCGGCCAGGAGCGAAAAATTGCCGTCGGCCGTGGCGTGGTTAATGATTGACCCCAGGCCGAACGCAGAATAAGTGTGATCCTTCATAGCGAGGTACTCGGCCACGATGGTGGCGTTCCAGGCGCCCCCCGCCGCCGTGATCAAACCCGTGACCAGATACGGGAAAACGCACGGAATGTAAAGGTGAAACCAGCGTTGAAACCTCGACCACCGATAGATCGAGGCGACCTCGCGCAGATCGGCCGGAGTCGACGACGCCCCGGCGATGACGTTGAACAGGATGTACCACTGGGTCCCCAGCAGCATCAGCGCCGTGCAGCCGAGATTGAAATCGACCCGCAGATGGGCGAGCAAAATCGCCACGAGCGGAAAGAGCATCGGCGCGGGAAAGCTCGCCAACACCTGGATGATCGGCTGCAACCGGGCCGACCAGATGGGCGAAAGGCCAATCAGGATCCCCGCGGGCAGCGTCCAAGCTGCCCCGAGCAGCACGGCCGACGTCGTCCGCAAAAACGACGCCCCCAGCGCTTCGAAGACGGTCCGCCAGTCGTTGGAGCCCGCCGAATCGACAAACGGCAATTCGGCCAGCAGCCGCAGCAGCGACCAGCCCCCCCAGAGGACGACCGCCAGCAGCCCGCCCAGGAAGACGAATCGCAGCCCCGATCGCAAAAACGCACTGGCTGGCCGCCGATCCGCCTCGGGCGAAGCCGCCATCTGGGCCGCGACCGACGACGAAAAGCCACTGACCAGCAGCGAGTGCCGGGCCGCGTCGAGCCAGGCCAAAAATTCTCGCAACGGCGCCGAGTGACGAACCAAGTCGAGGACCCACGATTTGGGCTCGGCGGTCGCCGCCACGTCTTCGACTTTGAACCGCTGGCTCCAGGCGACGAGCGGTCGCCACACGACCTGGTCGACAAAGACGATCATCAGCACCATGGCGATGACGGCCGCGATCATCGCGGGGACGTCGTTCTGCAGGATTGCCTCGTTCATGTACGAGCCGATGCCGGGCAGGCGGTAGTCGCGGCCCTGGAGCGTGAAGGCCTCGGTGACGGAGAGAAAGAACCACCCGCCGGCCATCGACATCATCGAATTCCACACCAGCCCGATCATCGCGGCCGGCAGCTCCAGCTGCGAAAAGATCCGCCAATGTCCGAGGCGGTGGACGGCGGCAACCTCGCGCAGCGTGACGGGAATCGCCTTTAAACTCCCGTGGAAGCTGAAGGTCATGTTCCAGACCTGGCCGGTGAAAATCATCACGATGCAGGCCGTTTCCAGGCCCAGTTGATGGCTGGGCGACAGCGCCACGAGCGCCAAGACCACGCCCGGCATGAATCCCAGCACGGGAATTGCCTGCAACACGTCGAGGATCGGGATCATCACCGCCTCGGCCCGGCGGTTGTGCGCCGAGATCGTGCCGTAGACGAGCGTGAAAGCCAGCGACAGGAAGTAGGCGGCAAATCCGCGTCCCAGGCTCAAGAGCGTATATTGCGGCAGCGCGGCGATCGACAGGTCGATCTGCACCTGCTCGGTGAAGGGGGCCGTCATCCGCTGGCCGACCATCAAGAGCGCGCCGAAGATCGCCAGAAACAGCGCGACGAGGAGCATATCGGCACCGAACGCGGCCGGCTTCTGCAGCGCGTCGCGAACGTGCTTGGAATAAAGACCTCGCAGTGCCATGGGTCACTCGACGACTCGAAGCGGTTTCATGACTCCCTCTCCCGGTCTTCCGAGAGAGGGTCGGGGTGAGGGCTGCCTTGAAAATCGTGGGAACAGAAGAGCCCTCACCTACCCTCTCCCATCGGAATGGGAGAGGGTTTCAAAGCCCCTCGATGACAAACCGACGTTTTAGCTGCGGGATCGAAAGAGGGAAACGCTGATCGCGAGAATTTGTGCGAATTTACGTGAAGGGCTGAGCCAGGGCTGTGAAGAGACCGAGGAAGTCAGACCGCCCGGCTGGCGGCTTCTGCTCGTCGCCGAACAGAACAATCGTTTGGCTTACTTCGCCAGGTCCGCCGGCGCGCTCCATTTGCCGCCGAAGACGAATTCGCTCAGCGGCTTTCGCTGTCGCGGGACGAGATCCCGCTTTTTGTAGTTTTCGGGAAGCGCGTCGGGGTTGCCCAGGTAGCCAATCGCCAGGCCGGTCAGCGCCTCGGCGCCCTCGGGAATTTGATAGAGCACGCGGGCTTTGTCCGGCAGGATGCCGGCCATCTGGTGCACGTAAAGACCGCGGACCGTCGCCTCGAGGCAAAGGCTTCCGCTGGCCAGTCCCAGATCGTGCTGCGCAGCTCGATTGGGCTTGTTGTTGGTCGCGAAATTGAGCGTTACGCAGCCGAGCGCCAGCACGGGCGCCGCCTTGGCCCACGGCTGGTTCCCTTCCACCAGGCACGACAGCAGCCGCTCGAATTCGGCCGGATTTTCTTTCGTCGCGACGATGTACCGCCACGGCTGCTCGTTATACGACGAGGCCGCCCAGCGTGCGGCCTCGAACAACGAACGCAGGTCGTCCGGCGGCACCGGACGGTCAGAAAACGCGTACGGGCTCCAACGTTTGGAGATCAATTCATGGATTGGATGGTCGGGAGCTACCTGCTTGACACCGCTCATTGCCTGACCTCTGTTTCTTATAAAGCCGCTCTTAGAGCGGCGAGTCTTCCGCGAATCCATCGAGTCGTGGGCCAGCCCGCAGCGCGCCGTCAGTTTACAGAGCCCGTCTGAGCCGGGCCACCAATCACAATGCGGGCTCGGTCAAGCGCCGGGCAGCTCAGAGAAGCACCGGCCAGCTTACGCTGGCCGCTCGCCGGGGTGTTCCACAAACCGGCGGCTCGGTCGCGCCCCCTAACCCGCGCAATCGTCCTCTTCGGTCGCGACGTCACATCCACCTCCGATTCTTCGCTTCCATTGGTCAATTTCCAACCGGCAGATGCGTACAGATTCCCTTTACGTCCAGTGCGTGAGCTAGGGTTCGGTGTGGCAATTCGGCAGCGACCCGATGCTGCTGCTGTAACCTCGGCAGCGACGAACGCTGCCCGATCCGACCTGCCTGCGACGCGGCAAGGCGCCGTGCCGATTCTCGGTCGGGCTTGCCACTCCATCTCACAATCCCGCCGCCAGGTGGAAGGGTTCGGAGTCGTCAAACATGCGCAGAGTGATGAGACCGCTTTGCGTGCTCATGCTCCTGCAGGGAGTCTGTTTGGCAGCCGGTCTGTTGATCCATGACCGGTTCCTGATTTCGGCCACCCAATGGACCGGTCAGCCGGTCGAGCCGCGGACCGCCAGGAATCCCAAGCCACTGCCCGAGGAGACGGTGCGGCTGTTCAAAGCCATGCCGATCGCCAGCGCCATGGCCTTTTTGTGGACGATCGGACTGCAGTCGGCGATCGCCTATTTCCTGCTGTCCCGCTTGCAGGGCGAACATCTCAGGCGCCAGTCGAAGTCGGACGAGCAGTCGCTGCATCACACGCGCGACCTGTTGCGAACGCGGGACGCCGTCATCTTCGGCCTGGCGAAACTTGCCGAGTCCCGCGATCCGGAAACGGGCCATCACTTGGAGCGGATCTCGCTTTATTCGACGCGCCTGGCAGCCGCCATTTCGCGCGATCCGAAGTACAGCCGCGCAATCACGCCGGCATTTGTCCGGCTGATCGGCATCAGCTCGGCCCTGCACGACATCGGCAAAGTCGCGCTCGAGGATTCCGTGCTGCTCAAGCCGGGCGAGCTCACATCTTCCGAGCGGTTCAAGATGCAGCTGCACGTCGAGGTGGGAGCCGAGTCGATCCGCGAGATCGAACGCCGCTTGGGCACGTCGAACTTCCTCGAGATGGCGCGGGAGATCGCCAACTCGCATCACGAACGCTGGGACGGCACCGGTTACCCCGCCGGGCTGGCCGGCAACGACATTCCGCTCGCGGCACGGATCGTGGCGATTGCCGACGTGTACGACGCGCTTTCGGCCCGTCGCATTTACAAGGAGGCGTTCCCGCATGGCGAGAGCGTGGAAATCATTCGCCGAGAGGCCGGACGGCAATTCGATCCGGACCTGGTCCGAATCTTCCTTGACGTCGCCCCGCAGTTCGAAGAGATCGCGCGGCGATTCGCGGACGAGTGGGGCACAAGCAAGCCGGACTGCCCGAGCCACCCGGATGCCCAGTCGGCGCGGCGGCTGACGCGGGAGCAGGAGCGGGCCCTGCTGACCGCTTTGGCCGACTGCGAAGATCCGCTGGCCGTCCGCAGTGTTTCCAAAAGGTAATAACAGCCGCCCGGGCGAAGTGACGCGGCTTTCGAGAACTGTGACACCTGTATCCAGAAAGACGGAGAGCACTTTCGATGAACCTGAATTTCAAACAAACCAACTCGCGGGTGCTGGAAGTCATTCTGGTGCTCACCACGCTGGTGCTGACGTGCGTCTTGTACCAGACGGTCGGGTACAAGATCATCGTGCTGAACCTGTTCTACCCGCCCGTGATTCTGGCCGCCTTCTTCCTGGGCCGGTACCGGGCGGGCGTGCTGGCGTTTTTCAGCGTGCTGTCGGCCTCGATTGTGCTGTCGTTCAACCTCGGGGAGTTTGCCGCCTACGACTCGCCGCTGGTCGTCGCGCTTTCCGTGCTCGTCTGGGGCGGCGTGCTGGGACTGGCGGCGCTGTTGTGCGGCACCCTCAGCGACGACCTCGCCTCGCGGATGACCGAGCTGCACGAGGCCCACGTCGGCGTCGTCGAAGTTCTCTCGCACTATTTGCAGAGCGCTCATCCGAGCCTCAAAGACCATTCGCACCGCGTCGCGTCGATCTGCCGCGAGCTGGCGGAGCAGCTCAAGCTCGGCCAGAAGGAAGTTGACGATATTCGCGTGGCCGCCCTGCTCTGCGACATGGAAAACATCGAAATCACCGCCCGCGTGATCCGCAAGGCCATCGGCGACCTGGGTGACGAGCCGAAGCCCGGCGGACAGCACACCTTCCACGGCACCGAACTGGTGCAGTCGCTCGGTCCGGTGCTGTTGGGGGCGTTTCCGCTGGTGCTCAACCAGTCCGAATCGGGACAGCACCGCGCGCTCGGTGAAGGGAGTTCAATTGCCCAAGTCCCGCTCGGCGCCCGGATCATCCGCACGGTGCGGGCCTACGACGCCTTGATCCACAGCAAATGGGGACTGCCCGGAACCACGCCGGCCGAGGCTATCAAGGAACTGTGGCGCGACGTCGAAGCCGAGCACGACCCGATGATCCTGCACGCCTTGGAGCGCGTGGTGACGCGCGGCAGCCAGGTCGAAAAGGCGCTGGTCGGCGCCGGCACTCCGGCGGATGCCGCCACGGTCGGAGCCGTTTAATTCGGGCGGCGCAGATTCGCGCTGGACAATCCAAAGCGGAACAAAATTTTTATAAAGCCGACGCCCCGTGCGAGCGGGAGCGTCGGTTTTTCCTTTCGACGCGATCGATGCTTGGAGGCGGGGGTGCATCCGTTTTCCAAGCGGGAGCTTCTGGGAGGTTGCGCACCGGAATTGAGAGGCGATCTGACCACGTGCGGGTTTCCTGAACCCCGAAGGGGTGTCGCTCTGCTGGCCACTGGCGCGAGCCAGTGGGAACCGACGCTCTCGTCTTTCCGAAGCCCCCAAATGGGGGCGACAGAGTCTTCGTTTACGCTGCGTTCGTAGCATCGAATCTGTCGCCCCCATTCGGGGGCTTTACGGCCTCTCGTTCGACCGAACCCACTGGCTCGCGCCAGTGGCCAGAGGAGCGGCACCCCCTTCGGGGGTTAAATGCTCCGGCAGAGAGTCGAATTCCTTCTTCCCGATCTTGAGCACCAACCAGAGACGGCGCCCCAAAGGCAACACCAGTCACTTGCTCCGGGTAGTTGGCTGCTGGTCGCCCTTCGCTGCTGGCATTTGCCGTGGGCGTGTAGTAAACGTCGTGATTGCGGACTCTTTGTCTCGAAGGTCTTTCACGAGGCACGATCATGCCACCTGCCGAAACCCAGTTACTCGAGCTCACGCGGCAACTTCTAACGGCCATCGCCGACCAGAACTGGAGCACCTATTCGCGCCTTTGCGACCCGTCGCTCACCTGTTTCGAGCCCGAGGCTCGCGGACAGCTCGTCGCCGGCATGGACTTTCATAAATTCTATTTTGAGCTGAAAGGGAGCCGGGGCCCGCGGAACACGACGCTGG